>PUOB01000202.1 GCA_003551985.1 Desulfobacteraceae bacterium
ATTGGCATTGGATGACGAGGCGCTGTAGATGCGTTCATAGACGGCCTGCATGGACTTGCTCTTGCCCACGATGCCGCCCAGGCGGTACCGGTCCTTGATGGAGGAACGCAGATTGATATTTTCCCGCCGGAGATTTTCGGTCTCTTCCTGGAGCGAAATCTCCTTGAGCTTGGCCTCGGTGATATCGCGCGCCGTCATCAGGACGGCCGGCTGTCCCTTCCACTGGATATGGACCGCCCGCCCTTCGATCCAGATTTCCCTTTTGGCCCGGGTTCGCCAGCGCGCCTGGAAAAACCGTTCGCCGGCCAATCCCGCCTGTACCGCCTCAAGCATCTCCCGAAAATAGACCTCGAACCCCTCTGCCACCATGTCCAGGACATTAATATCGACCAACCCCGCGGGTTCATCATATCCAGCCATGGTGGTATAGGCCTTGTTGGCGAACATGATTTTGAAGTTATGGCACAGGATCACGCCTTCGGTCATCCGCTCGGCAAATATCCGGTAGAGGGCCTCGCTTTCCATAAGGGCGCTTTCCGCCTGTTTTCTCTGGCTGATATCGATCCCCATCCCAAGCATATACTGTTTGCCATCGATGGTGGTACTGGCGGCCGTCCAGAAATAGGGGATCTTTCTCCCCTCGCGGGTGGTCAACGGCGCCTCGATACTGACCTCTCCCTCGGAAAACCCTTTTTTAATGCCCTCCGTGATAAGGAAAAGGGCGTCGTCTTCGAAAAGCTCCAGCAGATGCTTGGAACGTACATCCAGCTCAGAGTATCCCGTTACTATCTCTACGTTCTTGTTCCATTTATGGAGGTACAAATCGCTGTCAAAGAGATAAAACAAGCCGGGCAGGCTGCTGATCAAAAGATCAAAAAACGTGTTTTCCCTTTGATATTCACGGAGCTCCGCCTTGAGGGCGTCCATATCATCCGCGCGCTTTTTTTCATGTGTTTGTTTCATCGCCACGTTTCACCTCGCCGACATAAACAGGTTTTCAATTCAATAAAGCCATATCCTGATTATGTAGCGATGATAGATTCCAAAATCAACTGTATTTTAAGGGGATTGTGCGGCATAGGCCCCTACGTCAGGCTTCAGACCGCCAGGGCCGGCCTCTTTGACCTTCTTTTTGAGCTCGGATTTCCGGACCTTCATTGTAGCGGTCAAAGGCAGTTCATCCAGCATTTCAACATGGACCGGATGCTTGTATTTGGCAATCCTGTCCTTGAGATACGCCCGGATTTCATCATCATGAATGGTTTTCCCCTTTTCCCGGTGGACAATGAAGGCCTTGCCGACCTCCCCCCAGCGATCATCGGGCACGCCGACAATAGCGACCTGGGCGATATCCGGGTGGTTAAGCAGGATCTTTTCAACCTCCGCCGGATAGACGTTCTCCCCGCCGCTGCGATACATGTCCTTTGCGCGGTCGACGATGTAGAAGTATCCCTCTTCGTCCATGTAGCCGAGGTCCCCCGTGTGCAGCACACCGTTGACAATGGTCCGGGCGGTCTCCTCGGGCATGTTCCAGTAGCCGGACATCACGGTCGGCCCGGTTGCAACGATTTCGCCGACCTCGCCGGGCGGCAGTCTTCGACCGGTCTTGTCCTCGATCCAGATCTCCGTGAAATACCCCGGCTTCCCGATAGACCCCATCTTTCGGTGGATGTCCGCTTTCGGGACGAGCATCATGGCCGAGTTTTCCGTCTGGCCGAACCCCTGCTGCATGTAGAGGCCCCGCTTCGCGAGCGCTTCAAAAAGGCTCGCCGGTGTTCGCTCACCGCCTCCGATGACGCAGCGGACGCTTGAGATGTCAATTTCATCGAGCTTTCCGGAATCCAGGATCAGCTTCCACATGGTGGTCAGGGCGAATACAATGGTGCCCCGGTACGTCTGGATATCTGCGGCAAACTCATCGGCGTTGAACCCCCGGCGCATCACCAGGGTCGATCCCGTATTCAAAGAGGGGGTGGCTACGATAAACAGTCCCCCGGAATGGAAGAGCGGCATCTGGGCGATGATCACGTCATCCATGCCCATATCGGTATAGGTGGCGATCTGGAAGTTCTTGAAAAACGTCTGTTCATGAGACAGTACAGCGCCCTTGGGGTTTCCGGTCACGCCGGACGTATAGACAATGGCAAGGGGATCGTCCATCCGGACCGGATCGGAAACGACCGGTTCATCGATTCGCTGGTCGGCCGTCAGGGCTTGGTATGGCTCCGCCCATCCGGGGCATTCCGGCGGCTCAAAACCGGGGATCTGAGGTCCCCCGCTTTTGAGGTAGACAAACTTGTCCGCCTCGACCTTCAACCTGGATCCGATCAGGTCAATGCTGCCCAGAAACGAATCATGGAAAAACAGGAAGCGGGCTTCGCAGTCGTTGAGCTGGTACTCCAGTTCCGGCCCAAGAAGGCGCCAGTTCAGGGGAACGAGAATCCCGCCCAGCTTGGCCGCGGCAAAATAGATCTCCAGAAACTCGATGCCGTTGAGCATTAAAACCGATATCCGGTCGCCTTTCTGGAAGCCTTTGGCCTGGAGCATGTGCGCGCAGCGGTTGATTCCCTCGTTCAACCGCCGGTATGAAATCGGCTCGTCTTCAAAAATAATCGCGGTTTTATCCGGATGCGTCTGACGGTGCTTGTAGGGGATATAGCCTATGCCCCACGGTATCGACGACATGCTTGACTCCTTTCTGGTTAATTCATGGATACTGTTTACGATTCGATTTGCCTATTGTAGGGGCGAAAGATTTTTCGTTCAAAAACGGGCGAAAGATTTTTCGCCCCTACGATAGGTTGCGCACGTTTTGAGCTTGAACGTTTACCAGGTCGTTTGCTCACGGTTTTTTTCGGATATCTTGTCACGGGTTTATTATTTCAAAACCGACCGCACAAGATTTTCAATCGCCCGCGGCAGCTGTTCAAAGTGGTCCACAAACTGAATTTTCTGCCCATATTGAACTTCCAGCGAATCCCTGTTCATGTCTCCGCAACCGATGGTCAACAGCTGAATGTTTTCTTGTCGGCAAAGTTCAATGCCCCAGGAAACATCACAGCCGAAATTTGACTCGCCATCGGTGATATGAATCAGTATCCGCTGTTTTTTATGCTTCGGCATCATCAGCGCCGCAGCGATGATCGCTTGGCCGGAAGCGGTCTTTCCGGACGGCGCAAGCGACCGAAGGCGCCCGTCCCTGACCAGCCGGGATATCATGCATATATCGCCCGACTCGAAATACCCCCAGGCCGCCAGTCGGTGATTGTCGCAGGCAAGCGCATTATACAGGTTGGCAACAATGCTCTCCACCAGCTGCCACTTTCGGCCGCACATGGACCCGCTCGCATCGACCAGAAGCCCCATGGTGAATTCATGATCCGGCATTCGATGCGTTTCCCTGAAGCACCGGCCGTTTACCGCAGCCCGATACAGCCTGGCCCTATCGATTTTTCCGTTTTGAAGCCCCCGGCTCACAAGGGTACGGGATGCTGCATAACTGCGCAGCGCCGCCTTCAAGCGGCCGATCATGCGGCGGTCGATCACCGGGCGGGACGGCATGTTAAAATCCCAGCGGGACATAGACGCGACGCTGTCGTTGTCATACCCGGCAACCGAGCGGATCAAAGGGGTTATATCCGTGGCATCCGCAGCAAGGCTGGCCTCTATTTCGCGCGCAAGGACCGGCGTCATCCCGGCGCCTTGCTCAACGGCCGACAGCCGAACGGCCGGCGGCCTTTTGGAACGGATGGCACCGGGAAGCCGATAAAGCCGCTTCTGATGCACCGGCAGTCCAATCATTGCCTCACCGATGTGCTGCCAAGACGACAGATAATACGCGGCGCGCCGGCGGCATTTTTCAACCGCCCCGCGATCCGAGCGTGCAACCGCAAACAATTGTGCGCCAAGCGTTTTCAGCACGCCCAGCATATCCTCGTACGCCGGTTTCAACCGGTATGCGTAACCTTCGTTAAAAATGACCGCCCGCCAAGCCAGTATCAGTTCGTCCAGGGAGCGGTCCCGGACGGGAATTTTAACGTCCAAAGCCGTCAGTTTCTGCTTACGCAGCTTTGCCGTATATAATCCGAAAACCGATTGACCGGCCTTGAAATCCAGGTAATTATCCTCGCCTGCCGCCGCCATCGTCTGAAATACCATCTTCCGGCGCGGCGTCATGTTTTCCATCACCGGTTCAAGCACTTTCCATACATGCCCGGACCACTCGATGCGGCGCAGGGCTTCATCAACCACGTATCCCACCACATGGTCGACCTTTTCAGGCGGCACCGGATACTCGCCCATAACCCAGCCGGGATCGATGCGAACAGCCACATCCGCATCCGGAAACATCCCATCATAGGCGATGCGTCCGACATTGGACCCGAGGTGGCCGGCAACTTTCCGCATGGCCTTGAGAAGCCTGGCAAGTTCATCGGTTTCCTGCATCGCCGTGTTTTTTCGCCAGTACGAAGAAATCGCCGGGCGCATAGGGTCAATAGCGCTTATAGCCGGGCTTTTCATTTTGATTTTCCCCGGTTTTTCTCAATGCCGTGTGAAACGACAGGAGAATCGATTCAAGCATGTCCGGACTGATCTGAAGGCTCATGGCGAACGCCGCTTCAATATCCGCCCCGATGGCGACCATCTCGGCGATCATCAGTGCATGACGGGTGGAAACGACCACCGGCTCACGGGTATTGTTCCGCAGCCGATCGGCGACGTTTACAATGGTCTTTGCATCCGCCGCCGCGATACCGGTCTTGAGACGGAGCACATCGGCTTCTACATCCCGCGGCAAATAGTCGAGCATGGCGACGTAGAACCGGTCCCTGAGCGCCGCGTCCAGCATCTCGGTGCCGACGAATTCGTCCCCCTCGTTGAGGGTCGCAAAGAACACCACGTTGTCAGCGACCCGGATATGCCCCAGCTCGTCCGTAAAAATGGCGCGGTCTTCCGAGAGAATGGAAAACAGCATGTTGAGCGCCTTGGGGTGCTCCGGCCGGTTGATCTCCTCGAGATGAATGACGCAGCCTTTGGTCTGAACCGCCGTTGGAAACAAAAATTGGCGGTAAACCGTTTCACCGTCTTTCAATCCATACTCGCCGAAGAGCTGCCCCGGCTCCGAGAGCATCCCGATCTGGAACGTGGCCAGAGGCCTGTTGTTCCGGGCGGCAAACTGGCGTACCAACGTCGACTTGCCGGATCCCTGGCGGCCGGAGACCAGCACGTTGACCGGATGGCTCTCGGACAGGCGCCGTAGAAGAACCATCCGGTCAATCATTTCCCCGGACAGGAAAAAATGCGGATCCGGCTCCGGAACCGTCAATTGCGAAGAAATGGTGCTTACCGCTGTCTGCTGTTTCAACGGTGGCCTCCGTAACATGCTATTGGTAGTTCAAAGACGATCATGCCCTGTCTTCGGCCAGCCCCTCGATGCCTGCAGACTTGCCCCACGGCGCCTCTCCGCCCGTGATTTTCTGGGTTGATACGCCCCGGAGCTCGTCAACGGCTATCCATTCCTGGCATTTCAGGCACTGCCGGATGCTGATCGACGCATCGATTCTGGCATTGTAGAGATACCGGAAATCCGGCAACGGCGCTTCATGGCCGCATACGATACATTTCATGAGGTTTTCCCCCCTTTTTGATGGTATATGTTCCTGCCGTCCAGCTATTCCCGAAGCTGGCGCATGGACCGGCGATACGCCGGATCGCTGCACTCATAGCCGTCCTTGTCGATCAGCTTCATCTTTTCATAATACGCACATTGGGAAGCATCCGTCAGCGTTCGGGTAAAGTACCCCTCTTTTCCGTCGGTCACGTAGACCGGCGGCGTGGCATGGATGTCCGAACCGAGCTTGATCTTCCTGCAGGAACCGCGGCCGTCGCTCGACCATGCGCTTTCGGAATAATTCAGACAGGTGCCGCATAGCTTTTCGGGTTTCTTCCCGGCGGCGGCACCGTCATCTTTCTTTTCGCCTTTTGACATGAGGGCGTCCGCATATGCCTTTCGTTTTTCGTCTCGTCGTGACATCGGTATATCCCCCGTTTAAATGTTTTACCCAAGCCCGTGGACCGTGCGCTGGATGATATTGTCCTGGGTTTTCCGGCTGATGTCGACGAAATGGGCGCTGTAGCCGGCAACGCGGACAATGACCTCCTGGTATTTTTCCGGGTCTTTCTGCGCTGCCTTGAGCGTGGCATCATCGATTATATTGAACTGGACATGGTCGATGCCCAGATCCGCCCAGGTATGGATGTATGCCTTCCAAAGCTGGTAGCCCTTCTCCCCGGCAAGCTGAGTTGGCGAAAAGCGCTGATTTAGCAGAAACGCACGACCGCCGGTGATATGGTCGATCTTGCTGCATGATTTCAGCACCGCCGTGGGCCCCTTCTTGTCGAGTCCCGGTCCGGGCGAGACGCCGCCGTCATAAAGGGCGTCCCCCAGCCGTCGGCCGTTGGGCAGCGCGCCGACGATATTGGCATAATGAATGTTGCCGCTGACGTTTTCGGGCAGAATCGGCCAGCTGTTGCCGGAGGGGCACTTGAGCTCCCTGGAAAACGTTGCCGCCTCATCAAGGCACCGGAGCATGATATCATCGACGTAGTCGTCGTCATTGCCCCATTTGGGCGCATTGCGGACGAAGTCAAGACGCATTTCCTCATAACCTTCCCAGTTGTTGTCAAGGGCCGCTTTCAACTGTTTTATGGTGTATTTTTTCTCCTCATAGACCAGTTTTTTGACCGCAGCCAGGCTGTCGATGTTTTCCACCCATGTAAAGGCCGTAATCCATGCATTGCCCCGTTCGAGGGAAGGCTCGAAGGTGTCAAGGCCGCTCTCCACGGAGCGCTCGGAGATGCCCGACAGAAACGGCCGGGGCGTCAGCGTCGGCGCCAGGGACCGGGCGCGGTTGACCGCGCGCACCAGGATGCTGAAGATGGTCTTCATCTGGAGCGTCCACGCCTCGAAAAACTGCTCGAAATCCGAAAAAGTCGTGACGTCGCCGGTTTCCGCGCCGATCTGCATGTTCACGACCGGGTCGAAGCCGTTGTTGATGACAAATTCGACAATTTTCGCGCAGTTGGCCGTGGCATTGGCCATCCGCATGGGCTGGTATCCGTGCTTGGTGGGCGGACAGGGCGACATGCAGGCCTGGTTGCACCAGAGCCTGGCCTCCTCGATGGGATGACCGTACCAGTGCATGCAGTTGGCGATCATAATCGGATCATGCCGCATGTTTGGATATCCCAGCCCCTGGCGGTTGCATTCAAATATCTCGCGCATCACCGCATCTTTCACCTTGGGATGCCACCGGAAGGAAAGCGTGGGATTGGCGACCCGGACAAGCCGTGCGGCCTGCATCAGGGCGATCGTGAGATCGTTGCAGGCATCCCGCCCTTTGGCATCCACCCCGCCGATGGTCCAGACCCAGGTGCCGTCAATGCCCTGGAGCCCCTCGCGCGCAAATTTTGGCTTGAACTGGCAGACTTCGGCCGCCCGGATCATGAATTCGCCCACAAGGTCGATGGCCTCATCTTTCGTGAGGGTCCTGTCGATATTGACATCCTTGTCGTAATACGGCCCGTGGTAGTAGTCCGGCCGGGCCGGCCACGCGGCCTCTATGGCCTCGGTCCGGCTCATCATCTGAATGAAGATGTCATACTGGAACGACTCCTGGAGCGTCCTGGGAGGATGTGCCGGCACACGTTCGCAGACCTCGGCGATTTTCAGCAGCTCTTCTTTCCGGTCCGGGTCCGCCTCGAAGTTTTCGGCGATAATCCGCGCCAGCCGTCCGTAGCGCGCTGCAGTGCGAATGCCGGCCTCCAGGGTGATCTTCATGGCCTCCCAGTTGTTGAGCCTGTCATACATCGCCGTGATTTCTTCAGTCGCGCCGGGCTGATGGGTTATTTCGTCGGCCTCGTCTATTTTCTGGTCCAGCTCGTCGATGATGGCCTGGAATGCCCTATTTCCGGTCATAATGTATTCATAGTCCTTGCTGGAATAACCGCCGCGTGCGAGCGGGACGCCCCACCCGATGGACCCGGAAAGCATTTTCATCAAATCATCCATGTCAAAAACGGGCAGCATCTTGTCCAGGTCGCTCTTCCCGCGCCAGTAGGCATTGATCTCCTCGATGGTTTTTACGGATTCGTCGGCGGGTTCCGGGATGGCGGTGGGATCATTGTACACTTCCTCATTGAGGAAGCTGGCCGCGCTCGGATCCCATCCGATGGTATGGGGCAGGCTGCCGGTATAGCCCACCAGTTGCGCATGGTCGGTGATGAAAATCGTCTTGTTGTCCAGCACGTGGGCAAGCATTTTGGCAAACTTCATAACATAGGCATCGGCCGACCATTCAAGCTCCTTTGCCTTTTGGGTATGCAGCGCGGCACGCTCCAGGTCCACTTTCACGCCCGGGGCATAGAGCCCCCCGATGGCCCCCTTTTTCCATATGGCTTTCCGTAAATAGTCGATCCTTGGCGATCGCTTTTTCTCGGCCGCCCACCACCATTCATGCTTTTTTTCAAAGTCTTCAACGGTTTTGTCTTTTATCGCTGCTTCCGCCATGGTTGTCTCCTTTGATATACATTTTCATTTACGGGCAAGCGCCTATTTCCTGTGATAAAATTCACAATCACCGGCGTCGTCTTCGGCTTTGGCCGGTTTCGCCTGGTAGTAGGCCTGCCTGGGGTCCACGACGCGGCGGACGCAGTCGCCCTGCGCCGGGTTTTCTTCCAACGGAAAAAAGCTTTGACATTCCTGGCATGTGGTCATTTGTGTCGTCCTCCTTATGGTTGATGATGCGTTGCGACCGGCTTTCGCTGTCCTTGTGAAAGCCGGTATGGCGAGTGTTCAGAACGCCGCGGCGCTTTCAAAACCGGAACCCCCGACGGTTGCAACGAATCCGCTTTCCCTGTAAATGTCCGCGGTGGTTTCCAACAAAGACGGATCAATGGCTTCAAACGCCGCCATGGACCAATCCAGACCCAGCCAGTCGTACTTGTCCTGGCACCAGTTGTGATACGGCAGAAGGTCCACCCGACAGATATTGCCTGACAGCCCGAAAAGAAACGATGCCATACGGATATGGGTATCAACGGCGTCGTTGAAACCCGGCACTACTGGTATGCGGATCCATATTTCCTTTCCGGTTTTGGACAGCCTGCGGAGATTTTCCAGGATCAGGGAATTGTCCACACCGGTCATTTGCCGATGGGGAGCGGGATCGATATGCTTCAGGTCAAACAGGACGATATCGGCATGCCGGACAATTTCCGAGAGTATCTCCCAGGAAGAAAAACCGTTGGTGTCGACACAGCAGTGAATGCCCTGCGCTTTGGCCGCCACAAGAAGATCCGTCGTAAAATCCGGATGAAAGCAAGGCTCACCCCCGCTTATGGTCAGACCGCCGCCCGAGTTCTCGTAGAACGGGCGGTCTTTTTCGACCTCGTTTAGTATCTCTTTAACCGAGATGTCCATGCCGGCGATGCTGAGCGCCCCGTAGGGGCATGCGTCGATGCATGCCATGCAGCGATCGCAGCGGTCCCGCACGATTTTATGATACAGATCAGCATGATGGACCTGTTTGCCAGCCATGATCGGGGCTTCGATGGCGTCGCCGGGGCAGGCATCCATGCATTGCCCGCACTGCACGCAAAGACGCCGTTTCCAGTAAATGTCGAGCTCCGGGCGAATGGTTTCAGGGTTGTGGCACCAGGCGCATCGCA
>PUOB01000423.1 GCA_003551985.1 Desulfobacteraceae bacterium
ATTGGCTTTGCCGCCCGGGTGAAATAATTCATGATCAACCCGGTGATGCGGCCGTAAATGCTTTCCGTGAAGTCGCATTTTCCCACCGGGTCGTCGGCGTGGGCGTCAAACCCCGCCGCCACCATGATCAGCTCCGGCTTGTAACCGGAAAGTACCGGCAGGAGCGTATGACCGTATAAAGAAACGATATCATCGTCATTCATTTTCCGCGCCAGGGGAATATTCATCGTGCATCCCCGGCCTTCGCCCTCCCCGGTATCATCGGCAAATCCCGTATACGGGTAAAGCGACGTATCATGGGTTGAATAATAATACAGGCGGCAATCATTGTAAAACAGGTCGTTGATGCCGTTGCCGTGATGAATGTCCCAGTCGACGACCAGAATGCGCGTAATGCCGTAAGCGGTCATGGCATAGCGGGCGGCAATGGCGATATTGTTGAAGATGCAGAACCCTTCGGCCTTTGCGGCCTGGGCATGATGTCCGGGCGGGCGAACAAGCGCGAAAAAGGCGTCGAGCGTGTTGTCCATGAGCCGGTCGATGCCCTGCAGACAGGCCCCCGCAGCAAGCCATGCCGCCATGTAGCTTTCCGCGCTCACCTGGGTGTCCGGCGCCATGCTGCTGATATGCTGCGTTGCTGTCTGGAGTACGCGCCGGACGTGCCCCGGGGTATGAACGCTTTCCACCTGCTCCACCGTTGCCGGTTCCGGACGAAGGATCTTGACGCGATCCCTGAATTCCCGGTCGATCATGCGGTAAATCGCCGCAAGTCTTCTCGGCTGCTCAGGATGGGCATGGCCGGTTTTATGCGCAAGAAAGCGCTCATCCATGGCAACGCCGACGTGAAAAGTCCTTTTTTCGCAAGGCGGGTGGTTTTCAGACATGCTTGTTTCCCGGGCGTGGCGTTTTTAATCTTTCTTATTTTTACCAGAAAAGCGACCAACCGTCCAGATTTAAAAATCCATAGGCGCGGAAGACCGGCAGTCGATGACCGGGGGAATTTCTTATTGAGTTTAGTGCAAATACCGGGTAATATCCAACCATACTATCCGGCTGACCATCCGACTGAAAACTAAAAAAACCAAGGATCGGCTTATGAGATGCCCCCGTTGCAGTCATACGATGACACGGACCTCCGCCCCGTCCTCCGATTCGCAAAACATCCCGCCGAAATTTTACTGCGACAATTGCGGATGGGGCAAAGAACGCCCGGATAACGACCATATCACCGATCAGGCGGATGCAGTATCATCTGCCGCTCGGTGGGGAAAGGTCATCGGTCTTTGGGTGGTATCGGCAGCCCTGGTGATAGTCCCCTATATGCTGCTGCTTAAAATCCCGTCGTTGTTTGGCGGCGCCGATCCGGCAATCTTTGATGCGGAAGCGGCAACCGCCCGGATGGCGGATATGCTAAATCCCACATACTGGATCATCGCTTTTACCTATATCCTCATTTGCGCAACGTTCAATCCGCCGACGGTGGACTGGCAGAATATGGGGCTGTTCGGCACAACCATCAACAATCCATTTACTTATTCGGACAATATCAACCGGAAAAAATTTGTGATTCTGCTGCTGATGCTCCCCGGAACCATCGTGGTCCTGACCTTAAAAGCGACTTATCGGGTTATCCGTGATGCTGTATAGCGGATCGATTGTACCGACTGCTTGCTTGCGTCATATTCTGCGAAAGACAAAGTCGTTCATTATTCGCCGGCCCCGCTTGTTTTTTCATGCCGTTTATCCGCTGTCTTAATGTGAAGGAGGCTCATGCCAGGAAGTATTGCTTATGAACGATTTGTCTGGTTCCACGAACAAATCAAGGCGGGTCGATATCCCAACGCACGGCACCTTGCCGATCATTTTGAAGTCTCCAGGCGCACTGCCAAACGTCATATCGAATTCATGAAGGATCGTCTTGGCGCTCCCTTAATTTACGTAGGCGAGCGCCGTGGATACGGATACGACGATGCATCCTTCGAGCTGCCCCTGATGCCGATCACGCCCGAAGAAGCGCTGTCGGTGCTAATCGCCAGAACGCTGCTTTCCAAAACCGCCGGGGGCGTCATCAGCGATGCCATGCGCCGTTTCGGCTTTAAACTTCTTGATCAGGCCGCCCGTTTCGGCTGGGCGCCGGAGCGGCTACTGGAAAATTCTTCCCGAAACGTTCACGCCCCTTCCCAAAGAAGAGTGGCAATCCTGTATCAAAGGCGCCTTCGGCATCTTCCAGGGCCGGGAACGGATTCTCGTCACGCTCCGTTTCAATCCTTTTCGCGCTCGGTGGATACGAAAACAGACCTGGCACCCCGAACAGTCCTTTCAAAACACCGAAGACGGCGGGGTCGAACTCCGCTTTCCGGTAGCCGATTTCCGCGAAGTCAAAATGATGATTCTCCAGTTCGGCGCCGACGTGAAAGTCGTCTCCCCGGCAGCCCTGCGCGCCGAAATCGCCGAAGAAATCCGCAAAATGACCCGGATATACCTGGCCGGAGGCGCCTCCGAGAAAAACATGCCGGATAAGTGAATTTTAATATTTTTTTAAAGGGGGGGGACATGTTTTGACACCCTGAGGGGAGTAAAATGACATTGAATAAAAATTTTCATGAACTATCTCCCCAAACTCGGCTATTTGCCCCGTTCGGATAAAAAACACATCAGCCGGTTGCCGGCGCAAGGGGTGGGGCTAACCTGCTGGGTGGTCGAATCCAATCCATTGGAATCGACTTGGCGGATGGTGAAGGTGGAGGTTTTGTTACTGAATCACCATGAAAGTTAGAGGGAACCAGCATGACTTTTTATGAAAAATTTGAAAAATTGACCGGAAAGCATCCATTTCCATGGCAGGAAGCGCTGTACGCACGATTTTTGGGTGACGACATTCCCGATGTTTGCCATATCCCTACAGGCTTGGGAAAGACCAGCGTTATAGCGATCTGGTTGATCGCACTATCCCAGGGCGGTTGTATGCCGCGCCGGTTGGTCTATGTCGTCAATCGTCGTACCGTAGTGGATCAGACAACAAACGAGGTTGTCCGGCTTCGGCAGAATGCTCATAAAATCGGTATTCACAATCTTGCCATCAGCACGTTGCGCGGACAGTTCGCCGACAATCAGGAATGGTCTTCCGATCCATCCCGACCCGCAATAATTTGCGGCACTGTGGAAAGGATTAAAGAATCAAGTTTTATGCCGGTAAACGCCCTTTCAGATTTTCAGCTGACTGGTTACGCGCGTGCAAACGATACTGAAAAACGGCCTTTCGCTGTTTTCGAACTTCGGCACGACGACGGTTCTTTTAATCCTTATCCACAGAGACAACTGGTGCATATCTCCGGCATGGTCCGGCATTTGGCAAAGGAGCTGATGTTGCAGTCGCCACCTTCTGGTGTCGAACCGGACTGGGTCGAGCGGTATGTGGCAGGACATCGGAAAGAAGGTGATCCTCGGCATCGCCAGTTTTCCTACTTGCCGCTGCCATCCATCGGGCATCAGCATGCCGACCAACTCGTACGCCGGGTGATGATCTGCGCGCCGCCCGGCGAAAATTCCTGGTTGGAGCACTTGGCCAAAAGGATTGCAGGTCACCGCCTGAAGCCGGAGCGCAGGGATGCGTTCGGCAAGAATGGCCCACCTACACTGGTACACATTCAAAGCGACAATATGGTCAGGAGCTATACAAGGGCAACTAATAAGTGGGCAAGCGTAACGCCGGTTATTCTGCCCGGCCATGATGATCGAAAGCCGGCCAAAACTCGTCGCCTTATAGGATCCGCTCTTGCACAATCCGGAATAAGGCAACATTGTGAGTTTGAGTGGAGCCCGTTCTCTCATTTTCGCAAGTCCCTATCCGCGCATAAGTATGACAAAGACAAACAGCCGACCGGTTATATTCGCCCGGATCATTTGATGACCCTTACTGCAGTTCACCTGAAGCTACGATTTAAAAATGAACTTAATTTTCCAGGGCCATTGTCCATTGGTGCCGGGCGTCACTGTGGATTGGGCATTTTTGCCGGTGTTGCCGCCTAATGGGCGGCCTTTTTCCAAGTACTGGTTCGACGGACACGGATTGAATGCTTTCAAGACTGAATAGGCTAACGATAAAGTAATCGGCTAATAATAGGCTAATAAATAAAACAATATACTGATATGATTAATTTAACAATAAACAGAATCGAGTCTATTTCCATTTCTCCATCAACCGCCTGGCTGCTGGGTGAATGCATGCGGGCGCGCGGGATGGAGGAAATGTGGATGCGGCAGAAGCCAGAAGTGCTGGAGTCTTTGCGGGAGCAGGCGATGATTCAGAGTGCGGAATCCTCAAACCGTATCGAGGGGGTGACGGTCGCCGCTGAACGGCTCCGGCCCGTGGTACTCGGCAAGACGAGGCCAATGGACCGGCCGGAGGAAGAATTGTACGGTTATCGGAAGGCTCTAGACTGGATTTTCTCCAGAAAACGTCCGGTTGCGTTATCGGCCGATGTCATCCGTAAACTCCACGCGCTCGCTCAGGGCGGGATGATCGGTGACGCCGGTCAATTTAAGTCCCGCAACAATGAAATCATCGAAATCCTTCCCAATGGCGAAAGGCGGGTTAGATTCGTTCCTACCCCGGCGGAGGAGACGCTGCCGGCTGTTGAAACTATGTGTGAAGCCTATGTAAGTATCCGGGAAAAAGAACGGATTCCCGTCCTGCCGCTGATCGCGACGTGTATTTTCGACCTGCTTTGTATTCATCCTTTCCGGGATGGAAATGGCCGGGTTTCCAGGCTTCTCACAACCTTCCTTCTCATGCAGGAAGGGTTTCAGGTAAGCCGGTTTATCAGCCTGGAAAGACTGGTGGAGGATCGGCGGGACGAGTATTACGATGTGCTGGGCTACTGCTCAACGGGCTGGCACGACGGGCAAAATGAAGTCGATAAATGGTGGAACTTCTTTTTATCCGTTTTGCGGCGGGCTTACATGGATTTTGCCCGCAACGTCGAAAAAACTTCAAGACGATCCTATAAAAGCGACCGGGTGCGGCAGGCCGTTAACGACCAGGTCGGGCCTTTTACACTTGCCGATATCCTGGCAGCAGTCCCCGAGGCAAGCCCGCAACTTGCGAAAACGGTGCTTCGCTCCATGAAACAGGAGGGGGCTATAAATTTGAAGGGCCGGGGTCGGGGCGCGGTCTGGGAATCGAGCGGAAAGAGCGCATCAATAAAGGAATGACGGAAAAATGGATCAGGAAAGATCACATTTTGGTCGGGAATCGCCGCAGGATCTTATTCCCGCCCGTATGCTCAATGAGTATGTATATTGTCCCCGCCTGGCGTATATGATGTGGGTGCAGGGGGAATTTGCTCATAGTGCCGATACCGTGGAAGGCTCGATCCGGCATCAGCGGGTGGATAAAAGATCCGGCAATTTGCCGAATGCAGATGCGGATGTGGAGAAAATCCATGCCCGATCGGTCGCTTTGTCTTCTATCCGGCTGGGAATTACCGCAAAAATAGACTTGGTTGAAGGCAGTGACGACGGCGTGTTTCCGGTGGATTACAAAAAGGGAAAGAGGCCACATGTTGCGGCGGGGGCATATGATCCGGAACGGGTCCAGGTTTGTGTCCAGGGATTGCTGCTCCGGGAACATGGATATAAATCCGACTTTGGGTTTTTATACTTCATCGATGATCTTATTGCTTTGTCTCTTGCATCTGCGTTTGAAATGAGGGAAATGGCGAAAACGGATCGTCCGCCAGGTCCTCTTGAAGACAGTCCCAAATGCGCGAGATGCTCACTTCTTGGCATTTGTCTTCCTGATGAAGTGCGATTCCTTAATCATTTGACCGACCGCCCGCGACCGGTTTTCCCGTCGTCCGAAACCGGATTTCCGCTATATGTTCAGTCTCCCCGGGCGTATCTTCGCAAGGACGGCGATGTCATTATTATCGAAGAGAAAAAAGTAAAAATCGCGGAAGCCCGCATCGGTGAAATCAGCCAACTTGTGGTATTCGGCAGTACCGCCGTCACGACGCCGTTGCTTCACGAATGTTTTCGGAGGCACATCCCGGTGACATATTTGAGTTATGGCGGCTGGTTTTTGGGGCATACTGTCGGGACGGGGCACAAAAATGTTGAAACCCGTACCAACCAGTATCGCGCCAGTTTTGATGCAAAACTATGTCTGCGGCTGGCACGGGGATGGGTGGCAGCAAAAATCGCCAATTGTCGGACCTTGTTGCGGCGGAACTGGAAAAACACAGAAGGCATTGAAGATCATTTCCGGAGCCTTTCCCGCCAATTCCGCCATGATCTTCAACAGGCGGCCAAGGCAGGGGAGATAGAAGTCCTGCTGGGTGTTGAAGGAAACGCCGCCAGACGGTATTTCCAGCATTTCGAACATATGCTGATTCGGGCCGGCGCGGGCGCCAATGGGTTCCAATTCGACAATCGTAATCGTCGGCCCCCAAAAGATCCCGTCAATGCCATGCTGTCCTTTGCCTATGCCATGCTGACGCGGGAATGGACCGTCGCGCTGTCGGCGGTCGGTCTGGATCCATATCGCGGGTTTTATCATCAAATGCGGTTCGGCCGTCCGGCCCTTGCTCTGGACATGATGGAGTCATTTCGGCCATTGCTGGCGGACTCCGTTGTAATCACCGCCATCAACAACCGGGAGGTTACCGGCACGGATTTTATTCAAAACGCGGGCGGGTGCAATTTGACGACTTCTGGCCGGAAGCGGTTTATCGCAACATTTGAGCGCCGGATGTCCCAGGAAATCACCCATCCGATATTTCAATACCGGATCAGTTACCGCAGGCTTCTGGAGGTTCAGTCCAGATTGTTATGCCGGTTTTTATCCGGGGAAATTCCCAGATACCCCAATTTCATTACCCGTTGATGATGAGTGAACATTTTTACATAGTTGCATACGACATAAGCAATAGCAAACGATGGCGCAAGGTTTATAAAACCATGAAGGGATATGGGGCATGGCTGCAGCTTTCGGTTTTTCAATGTCGCCTGGATAAAATTAAATATTTAAGGATGGAGTCGCAGCTAAAAGAAATTGTCAATCACGATGAAGATCATGTTATCATCGTCGATATCGGGCCTGCTCAGAGTATTAAACCGCGCGTGCGAAGCATTGGAAAAGCATTCGAACCCGTTAGATGCCAACCGATAATTGTATAAATTTTTTTGCCGATTTGAAACGAGAGGTGTTGATGCGATCAATTGCCCAGTACCTCTCGAAAACAAATATGGTCTTTGAAAATTTGATGATAAGAGAAAGGGTTTTAGGGTGAGCAATTACCATATTGCAAAAAAGGGTGTTTGTAATGTAGACTTCTCGCAAATGCCGTCCAAGATGCTTTGCCATGGCGGATCATCGAGATGGCTGTTTTCCGGGGCCTCAGCGCCCCGGCCTCATTGAAGAACGGTGAGTTGACGAGTTACGTGGGGGACTGGACCCGTATGACACGTGAAAGGTTTTGTCGTCTCCCACGCGGGTGCGAGGATTGAAATATGACGGAAAAGACATTCTAATAAAATTTGCTTTACAAATCCAGATTTAATGAAATATATTAAAAGTAATACAAAAATATTTTTGATTTAATTATATAAAAGTAAGGATCAAAAAAATGTACGCCAAAGTGTCAAAAAAAGGGCAAATCACTATACCCAAAGCGATTCGGCAGGAGATGAAACTCGGGGAAGAAAGCGCTGTTTTATTCCTGGTTGAAAATGGCGAGGTAAAATTAAAAGCTGTGCCGGCAGGGACAGCTGAACATTTGGCGGGCAGCCTTAAAAAATACGCAAATAAGTATGTGCCGCTAAATGAAATAAGGGATAAAATTCAAAGGGATATCGGCAGGGAAATCGACGAAGACGAACACTGAAAAATGCTGCCATGACAAAAAAGTTGAATAAGGCACATTCCATGTCGAATGCGGATAGCGACAAAATCTATTTAATCGACACCAATGTCATTCTCAGGTTTTTGCTCAATGACCATGACACCTACGGCCCCAAAGCAACCGCGTTCATGAAAGATGTTTCAGGCGGTTCTCTAAAAGCGGAAATAATGGAATGTGTCATGCTGGAATGTATTTACGTCCTGGAAAAGTTTTATGAAATCCCTCGACAGGAAATCGCGGATCGATTGAGCCGGATATTGAACTTCCAGGGGATAATCAATTCAAACAAGGCGATCTTATTGAAGGCGTTGTTTCATTACCAGAAAATGACGGTCGATTTCGCAGACTGTCTGCTTGCGTCATATTCTGCGAAAGACAAAGTCGTTGTCTCTTTCGACAAAGACTTCAAAAAGCTCAATGCGATCTGGATAAAAATATAGCCGGTTCCGCCGCCTCCAGGAGCTTTTCCCACTGCTGCCAGTAGATGTCATTGCTTTCCATAGATTTTTTCCAGGTACAGCTCAAAATATCTTGGGAACCCGTAAACATTGGAATGGGGTATTGAATGAATAATGGCCACTCCCCATTGTCCGGGTTTAACCGGGATAGGATGCAGATTCGTTGATGGCTCTCCGGGACAGGAGCGGCCGCAGAGAAACGCCTCCTGGCGCTTTTTGTTGATTATCATGTGCTTACAAACAAGAAAGGCGGCCTTTTCGGGGCCGCCTTAACTTATTGATTTTACTGGTGCCGAGGGACGGAATTGAACCGCCGACACGGTGATTTTCAGTCACCTGCTCTACCGACTGAGCTACCTCGGCATCGATTGACAAGTGTATAAAGAAAAGAGCATCGGCCTGTCAAGGACTTTTTTACATATCGCCATACAAGTGCTGAATCAGGGTGCCTGCGGCGATCGCGGCGGTATCGGCCCTGAGAATGCGCGGTCCCAGAGATACGATGTCAAACCCTGCAGCTTCGGCATACTTAATTTCATCCGCGGAAAATCCCCCTTCAGGGCCGATGAGGACCAGAATTTTTTTGGGATTTTGATGGATAAAACCGGCAATGGGCCTCTTTTCCTCCTCCCAGAATACGATTTTCGCGTCATAGGTTTCGGGGTTGTTCACCAGTTCTTCAAAAGTCATGACAGGAGAAAATTCGGGCCGTTTTGAAAGGCCGCATTGTTTCAGGGATTCAATGGCGATGGCGTCCCACCGCCGCATTCTTTCCTTCATGCGGCGATTTCCCGGGCGGGCGACCGAGCGTTCCGAAATGACGGGGATCCACCGGGACAGTCCCAATTCGGTGAGATGACGCACGATGGCATCCATTTTTTTGTCCTTCAAAAAGCCCTGGGCCACGACCAGTTCCAGGGGAGGCGCTGTATCGGACCAGTTTTTACCGGTAATGGAGAACCACGCCGCATCGCTGGACATCCCTTCGATGCTGGCGGTGTACTCGAAACCGGAACCGTCAATGAGTACGACATTGTCCCCGGGCTTGTGGCGAAGCACTTTCTGCATGTGGCGGACATCCGGCCCCGTGATCCGGGGAGACGATTGGTCAATTTCGGATGAATCGATGAAAAACCGGCGCATACTATTCCTCGAAGGCCGCTCTTGCAGGCCGCTTGGTTGATGAAAG
>PUOB01000390.1 GCA_003551985.1 Desulfobacteraceae bacterium
AGGGAACCAAAATCTTCTCCCTGGCCGGCAAGGTCAACAACACCGGGCTGGTGGAGGTTCCCATCGGGACAACCATCAAGGAAGTGGTCTTTGAAATCGGCGGCGGCATCCCCATGGGGCGTCAGTTCAAGGCCGTCCAGATGGGCGGCCCGGCCGGCGGATGTGTCCCCGCGCGGTTCATGAACCTCCCCATCGACTACGACACCATCCAGCGCATCGGTGCCATTATGGGCTCCGGCGGCATGGTCGTTTTGGACGAAAACAACTGCATGGTGGAAATCGCCCGGTTTTTCCTCGATTTCACCCAGGGCGAATCGTGCGGCAAATGCGCCCCGTGCCGCCTGGGCACCACCCAGCTTCTGGAAACGCTGACGGCGATTACCGTGGGCCAGGGCCACGTTGATGATATCGACAGCATCAAGTCCATCGGTGCCACCATGACCGATGCGTCCCTGTGCGGACTCGGCCAGGCCAGCCCCAAGCCGGCCCTGTCCACCCTGAAATACTTTGAAAACGAATACCGGGAGCATATCCACGAGCACCGGTGCGCCGGCGCCGTGTGTGATTCCATGGTTATATCCGCGTGCCAGCATGCATGCCCGGCCGGCATCGACGTTCCCAACTACGTGGCCGCCATCGGTCAGGGGGATTACAAGGCCGCCGTGGACATCATCCGGGAAAGAAATCCGTTTACGGCCGTTTGCGGCCGCATATGCATCCACCCCTGTGAATACAAGTGCCGGCGCGGCGAACTGGACGACCCCATCGCCATCCGGGCGCTCAAGCGGTTCGCCTCGGACTGGTATTACCAGCATTACGGGTCCGAACGGGACCCCTTCCCCGTCACCCGCCCTGAAAAGGTGGCCGTGGTAGGCGCCGGCCCTTCCGGCCTGACCTGCGCCTATTTTCTTGCCCAGATGGGCTACGAAACCACCGTGTTCGAGGCGCAGCCCGTACCCGGCGGCATGCTGGGCATCGCGGTCCCCGAGTTCCGGCTGCCAAGAGAAGTCATCGAACTCGAAATCGGCTATATTGAAAACGCCGGCGTCAAGATCGAGTACAATGCTCCCATCGATGCCAACCGCACCGTCAACGACCTCATTAAGGAGGGCTTTTCCGCCGTGTTCATCGGCGCGGGGGCCCAGGCCAGCAAGCGCATCGGCATACCCGGCGAGGAGGAGGGCCTGGAAGGCCTGTATTACGGACTCAATTTCCTGCGGGACATCCGCATGGGGGAAGAGATCCCCATCTCCGGAAAATCGGTTGTCATCGGCGGCGGCAACGTGGCCATGGACGTGGCGCGAACCGCGCTTCGGACCGGATCCGACGATGTCCAGCTCTTCTGCCTGGAAGCCCGTGACGAAATGCCGGCATGGGAGAAGGAAATCGAGGAGACCATCGAGGAGGGCGTCATTATTAATCCCGCCTGGTCGCCGACCCGGATCGAGCACGACAACGGCAGGGTCAAGGGGATCAGCTTTACCCGGTGCCTCAACGTGTTCGACCAGGAAGGCAATTTCAACCCGGAATGCGACTTCTCTGAAACCCAGTTCGTCGAGGCCGACAATATCATCATCTCCATCGGCCAGGCCCCGGACATGTCGTTTCTGCCCGAGGACAGCCAGCTCGAAAGGGCCTTGTGGGGATCGTTGGTGGTGGATGAAAACACACTTTCAACCAACGTCCCGGGCATCTTCGCCGGCGGCGACTTTACAACGGGCCCCACTTTCGTGATCCGTGCCATTGCCGCCGGACGGCGGGCGGCGCTCGCCATAGACAAGTATCTTGCCGGCGACCGGTCAAAAATACAAATACGCGACGAAAAATCACGATTCGTGCAGGACACGGGCCTTGCGCTGGATGAAGACGAAGAATCGACGGAAGAAAGGCCCCGTATCCATATTGAAATGGAGGATGCCGGCGAGCGGGTTTGCGATTTCCGCGAGGTCGAGCGCGGTTTCAATGCCGAAGAGGCCCACTTTGAAGCAAGGCGGTGCCTGCGGTGCGATCTTGAAAAAGAGAGGAGTTAACCATGATCAGGTCCATTACCCAGCAAAAGTCCGTTGAAGAAATCGAGCGCCTGCTTGACGGTATGGGCAGAATCTTTATCATCGGCTGCGGGACATGCACGACGCTGACCCGCACCGGCGGCGCTCCCGAAGTTGAGGAAATGAACAGAACCCTCTCGGATAAAGGCAAGGTGGTTACCGGCACCACGGTGGTCCCCGTGGCTTGCGACAACCTCACGCCCGAGATTTTGAACGACCACGGCAGCCGGATGAACCAAGCCGACGCACTTTTGGTGATGTCATGCGCATTCGGCGTCCAGACGATCGGCAGCCAGCTTGGCGCCATGGTGATTCCGGCCCAGGACACGATCTTTATCGGAAAGGAAAGCCCTGGCGGCGGCTTCAATGAAATCTGCACCCAATGCGGAACATGCATTATCGGTGAAACCGGCGGTGTGTGTCCGGTCACCGCCTGCCACAAGGGGCTTGTCAACGGGCCTTGCGGCGGCACCAACAACGGCAGCTGCGAAATCGACGTAAACAAGGACTGTGTCTGGACCGTCATCTACAACCGGCTGAAAGACCTCGGCCGCATCGATACCATGCGCAAGTATCAGAAACCCAGGAACCACCTTGGCGAGCCGAGTCCCGGAAAATTCAAGGTGCCAGGATAACACAAAATACCTGAATAAACAGATTCATTCTAAATCTCTTTTTGACCATGAAAGGATGATCTTATGACGTCCCCATTCAAAAAAGCACTTAATTCCGGGAAGTTTGTCGTAACCTCGGAAGTGGCGCCGTTAAAAGGCGCCAACACGGAGAAATTCATACACCATGTGGAACTGCTGAAGGACAAGGTCGACGCCATGAACGTGACCGATCACCAGAGTTCGGTCATGCGATTCCCCTCCCTGGGCGGCGCCCTGCTGGTGAAAGAGCACGGCGGCGAACCCATCCTGCAGATGACCTGCAGAGACAGAAACCGCCTGGCCCTTCAGGCCGACCTGCTTTTTGCCCACAGCCGGGGAATCAACAACGTCTTGTGCCTGACCGGGGATTCCGTCATGCTCGGCGACCACAAGGAAGCCAAAGGCGTTTTTGACCTGGACTCCAGCCAGCTTCTTAAAACGATCCGCAGGATGGAGCGCGGCCGGGATCTCGCGGGAAACGACCTGGACGGCAATATAGCGATGTGCGCGGGCGCCATCGTTACGCCGGAGGCCAATCCCATCGAGCCGCAGCTCATCAAGTTCGAAAAGAAAATCGAGGCCGGGGCCGAGTTTATCCAGACCCAGGCGGTCTACGACATGGACAATTTCAAATCCTTCATGGATTATGCGCGCCAGTTCGACGTCCGGATTTTAGCGGGCATCATCCTGCTGACCTCTGCCGGCATGGCCCGGTTCATGAACAAAAACGTTGCCGGCGTGATGGTTCCCCAGTCCTTGATCGACGAAATGGCGGGCGCCCCCAAAGGCGGCGCACTTAAAAAAGGCATCGAGATCACGGCCCGCATGATCCGGCAGATCCGGGATGAGCAGATTTGCGACGGCGTCCATATCATGGCCATCGGCAAGGAGGAGGTCGTGCCGGATATCATGGGCGAAGCCGGACTTTTGTAAGCGCTCACCTCAAACCCTGCCGGAGGCGGCGAATGCGTATAGGACAAGCCATGTTTTGACGTCGAACTTGATGTCCCCCCTGCCGCATAAATCCCGGGCCTCTTCGGCGGAAACGAAAAGGGTCTCGATTTCCTCGGCACTGCCGGTTAACCGATCGGAGGGCGTTCCGGAGCAGTCCGCATAGACCATGGCGACCGATTCATCGGTCATGCCCGAAGATGAATAAATGGGCGGGCTGATTCTCCGAACCCGGGTTAAATGAAGGCCGGTTTCTTCAAAAAGCTCCCTTTTTGCCGTTTCTTCAATACTTTCCCCGTCATCCACCAACCCTGCGGGGAACCCGTAAAGCCAGTCCGCCAAGGGGATTCGAAACTCCCTGATCACCGCAAGACGGCCGAGCGTTTCATGGAAAGGCACGATGACAACCGCATCCGGCTCATCGAAACACCCGGTTTCAGCTTTTGGCGGATCGCTGCGCGAGGCATAGGACCATGTCTTTTCCCGTCCGTTTTTATCCAGATATTTCATTTTGTAAAGATTAACGAACGTTTCCCCCGTTATTCGACCGACATCCAGAATCTTTATCTTGACATCAATTTCTGTCCCATTATCATTCATCATAAAATCTCCTGCGGTTTATGCGAACCCATGTCCAACCAGAGATGAAAAAAGTCCCCTGATCGTGGCTTTGTAATCACGCCATGACGTGATTCCTTTGCCGTCCAAAAACGGGTATTACGAGACGGGCATCTTTGTAAATACACCAATACAAAAATATTCATTCGTTTGCATCCAGAAATGAGAAAATTTATTCCAGGACCAAAAATATTGCAAATTGTAACCGGAGGAAAAATGAAACGCACGATCATCCTGGCCATTCTTTGCCTTTTGATGGTTCCCTGCACGGCTTACGCCCAGGGGGAGACAAGGGACAACGTCCGCCTGTTCCAAAGTTTTTTCGAAGACGCCCATGTTACGCCGGATCTCTACATGGATCTTGAGTTCAATTACAGCTATTACGACTTTCAGGGCGTCGATTCAGGGCTCTATCAGACGGCACTTCGTGTCGGGCTGCCGATTAACCCGCAAACGGAGCTTCACACAAGGCTCGGGATGGTCCATGCGGACTTTGACAATGGGTCGGAAACAAGCCTGTCGGACCTTTACATCGGCGGACGGCATATGATTATCGACGAGGTAACCCAAATGTCTGCCGGCGCTTTTGCGACATTCCCCACCGGCAAGGCGGAAACCGGGGAAGACAATTTTGATGTCGGACTGTACACCGCCCTCCGGCATCCGGTTGACTACGGGATTGTCCTGACCGGGACGGCCGGCCTGATATATACCGAAAAATTTTTCCCCAGCCGCTTCGGCGTCATCGGGAGGGGGCCGGGTAATGGCGAAGATACTGCCATAGACGCACCGGGCAATTTCGATGGCGACCATAAGGCCGTTTTGCGCCTTGGCAGCGGTGCCATATACAAACACAGCGATGCGGTCCATTTTATCGGTGAGGCGGTATACAAAAGCCGCTTCGATTACCTTATGCTCACGGGCGGGATGGATTATGCGATAGACCGTAAAAGCAGTTTGCGCGCTGCAATTGGCGTCGGCGTGGACGACGGCGCCCCGGATGTTATGGTGTCGCTCGGCTGCTTTATCAGGTTCTAAAAAATCTTGACGACTTCGTAAAAGTCCAATATCTGCTTACGCGGTTTTTGAAGAATCTCGATCTTGAGCTTTCTTGTCACGCCCCTGGCGTGATTGCAAAGTCGTCTGATCGCAACTTTTACGAGAGCATCAACGATTTCGCCCGGCACTTGCCGGTTAAAGGAGGGGCGCTTGCGCCGGACGCGGCTTTGCGGCTGCCCCGGCGCTTTTCCTTGACAGGCCCGGCATTTGGAACCTATTATATTATAATCGCGGATGAACGAAAATCAGGGTTTTGGGGCCGAGCGCGAAATGAAATTACTTTTTACAAAACAATCGATCACGCATTGGAAAGGGGTTGCGTATGACGCTGAATCCATCAGACTATTCAAATGGTTATGAGGAAGCTCTTAAAGTGGGCCGGCCGCCCAATATCACGCAGCTTTTCCCCAACTCCAGGGCGCTGCTGGTAAGCGGAAAATTCATTGACAAGGCCATGCTGACAAAGAAGCATGCCATTGCCATGGCGGCTAACGGTCGAAATTACTTTGTTATCAGGGGTGCGCTGATGGCCGCCCAACGGGCTAACGCGGCCATTATTATCGAAATTGCAAAATCCGAGTCCACTTACTGCGCGATTAACTACTGGAATATCGCGAGATATGTGGATACGCTGTGCAATGAGCTGAATATAACCGTTCCCGTAGCGGTTCACGCCGATCACTACGTAATCAAAACACCCGAAGACATTGACACCGCCAGAACCAAAATCCCCTCCATATTCGATGCCGGCATCACCTCGACGTCCATCGATGCATCCCACCTGCCGGACGCCGAAAACCTGCTGGCCAGCATCGAACTTTACAAATACGTCCCTGAATGGGCCGGCTATGAAACCGAAGTCGGGGAGATAAAGGGAAACACCGGCCTTTCCACGCCGGAGGAAGCGCTTTTTCTGGTCCAGGGCTTAAACGCGCACGGTATTTTTCCCGACTGGATCGCGCTGAACAATGGCACCACCCACGGCATTGAATCCGGCTCCGAAGGCATACAGATTGAGTTAACCGCCCGCATTCACGACGCCATTGCCCCTTATAACGTATCCGGCGCCCAGCACGGAACCTCGGGCAACTCCTCTGAAAAGCTGACCCAGATACGACAAAAAACCCGCACCACCAAGGCGAACGTGGCCACCGCGCTCCAGATGCTCGCCTGGGGGCTCAAGGTCAACGATTATGGAAACGCCATGCTGGATGAAAATGGCGAGTTCATCAAAGAAAAGGACGCTGGGTTGACCGATGCCGAATGGGCGCAGCTCGACGCTTACGCACAGGAAAAAGGGCTCAAGAAAGGGGACTACAAAAAGCTGAACCTTCCCTTTGAAAACCGTCTCATGGCCCAGGATCGGACAATCCGGGACAGAATGTGCAAGCGGGTGGAGGACTTCACCTACGAGATGCTCGTAAACGTGTTCAACTGCAAAGACACCGCGCCGATAGCCTTGGAGGCCATCCTCAGTGCCGGGTCATACGACCCCGGTCCCAGGTCCCGTCGCATTGAAAATCCGGAGGATTGGACCCCCGAAAAAATTCGCGAAAAAGGCGGCGCCATCGAGCGGGACAGGGGCGAGGAAGGCGACTTCGAAGACTGAATGAAGACCAAGACCTATTGCCCCTATTGCGGAGACAAGCTTTTCGACAAGTTTTTCGAAGGACGGCTACGCCGCTTTTGTGAGACATGCGAGGCCCCTTTTTATGAAAACCCCGTTCCTGCCGCCTGCATGGTAACCGTCGATAAAAACGACCGGATTTTGCTTGTACGGCGCAGCGTCAACCCTAAAAAAGGCTTCTGGTGCCTTCCGGGCGGTTTCATAGAACTGGGTGAAAAACCGGAAGAAGCCGGACTGCGGGAACTGAAGGAAGAAACCGGCATAGACGGCAAAATCGAAATGCTGCTTGGCATTACAACCCATACGGGAACCACCTATGACACCGTTCTGATAGCCGGATACCTGGTACGCCGCTACAACGGCACACCACATGCCGGAGACGATGCCGAAGCGGTTGAATGGTTCGACAGGGATTCGATGCCGGAAATCGCTTTTACAAGCCACAAACAATTCATAAACATATATTACACGGCATATGCGCATTCCACCCCATAAAGCAGACTATGTCATTGAGGTCTATAAAAAACGGATGATCCGGAAGGCCCTTGGCCTCCCTTATTCCGGAGACATCGAACCATCCGCGTTCATAAAGAAAACAAGCACTGTCCTGAAAAATGCCCCCCGGGATATGGCAGCGCGCCTCTTGAAACAAATACAATCCGCCGGGCAGGGAGGCACCGGCCCTGACGGCCCGCGGGATGAGTCAGAAGACGTGGTCGGGGAGGTGTTGTTTTCGTTCAACACCATAAACGGGGACAGTGAAAAGGTTTCCGAAACAATGGACCCCAAGCGGACCATTGATTATGATGACGCTTCCGGCTTACCTTCCGGCTGATCTTCCGGACGCGCCCCCTCCGGCAGCGTTTCAGGAGGCGGCTCATCACCCCGGGTTTCCCATTGCCAGCGCAGACGCTGCATCCTTGAGGCAAGTTCACGCTTGGCCTCTTCGGGTACCAGGTAGGCGATTACACCGGCTGCTTTATTTATGGCCGGGGCCATTCTGGATTTAGCGGCAATATCGGCCCCGCCGGCGGGCAGAAACGTGAGTGCAAGGAAATGAAGCACGGATATGACGATTACCGCCTTAACCGCCCCGATAACCGCACCCAGGAAGCGATCCAACGCGCCGAGCATAACCACGCGCAAAAGCGTCCGTAACGCGGTTCCGGCCAGGATAATGCATATAGCGACAACACAGAACAGGACAAGAAATGCGGCGATTCGCCTTATATATTCGGCTTCGATAAAAACTGAAAAGATCGCGGAAAAAGGCTCGTAATAAAGGTAAGCCACATAAAATCCCCCCAAAAGCGCCGCAATCGAGGCGATCTCCCGAATACTGCCGCGGATCACCCCGATTATCAGGAAATAAACCAGGGCAACCACGACAACCATGTCAAATGGAT
This sequence comes from Desulfobacteraceae bacterium, assembly GCA_003551985.1. The sequence continues at coordinate 8,363 of PUOB01000390.1, forward strand.
TCATATCTTCCTCCCCTTGACCCACCCCTTGATCTCCGGTGGAAATAATATTGACAAAACCCCGGCAGGGCTTATAATCTGTCACTTAAAAATATTTAAATATCTATCAACTAGTTAAATTTTCGTCAATAATTTAGTGATGAAACAAGCGCCTTTTGACACAACGATGCACAATAAATTGAATGATTGAAAGTCAATAGAATTCGGATTGCCAATGACCAAATACAAAGCGCATACGCAAACGGAGATGACCTTTGCCGATCAGAACACGGTTAAAACGCTTTTCGGCGTCCATAACGACAACCTCCATCGCATCGCGGCGGCTACGGATACGAAGATCCACGCCAGGGGGAACAGTGTTGTAATCGAGGGGGACAATATCGCTGCCGAGCTTGCGGAGAACATACTGGACCAGCTCTACAGCCTTATCAAGGAAGGATATCCCGTATATCCCAATGATGTGGATTATGCGGCCAACGTGTTGAGCCGCGACCACCAGGCGCGATTAAAGGATATTTTCCTGGACACCATCTACATAAAGGCCAACAAACAGAGCATTGCCCCCAAAAGCCACATGCAGAAAGCATACATTGACGCTATCCGGCGCTACGACATTGTTTTCGGAATCGGTCCTGCCGGAACCGGCAAGACATATCTTGCGATGGCCATGGCCGTGGCCGAGCTTGCCAGAAAACGGGTCAACCGGATCATCCTGACCCGTCCGGCCGTGGAGGCCGGTGAGGCCCTGGGCTTCCTTCCGGGAGACCTGGCGGAAAAGGTGAATCCCTACCTGCGGCCGCTCTACGACGCTCTGCATGACATGATGAAGGTCGAAAAGGCATCGGCGCTGATGGAGCACGGCATCATAGAAGTAGCGCCCCTGGCGTTCATGCGCGGCAGGACACTCAATGACGCCTTTGTGATTTTAGACGAGGCCCAGAATTCAACGAGCGAGCAGATGAAAATGTTTCTAACGCGCATCGGGTACAATTCCAAGGCGGTTATCACCGGGGATATCACCCAGAGCGATCTGCCCGGCAACAGGGCATCGGGGCTCGTGGAAGCAAAGGATATCCTCCAGGATATAAAAGATATCGGCTTTGTCTTTTTTTCAAAAAAAGACGTGGTCCGGCACAAGCTGGTCCAGAAAATCATCGATGCTTATGAACACAAGGAAAAACAGGAA
>PUOB01000290.1 GCA_003551985.1 Desulfobacteraceae bacterium
AATATCGAACGCATCGGCTCCGAAATGACTGAAACGCGGGTCACGGTAGACGATGTGTCCATATCCCTCATATCCGGTGAAGGCACCATCACCGGCCTGCAAGTGGCTAATCCTGACGGCTTCAGCACCGAAAATGCGCTGGTGGTCAACGATTTGTATATCAAGCTGGATTTGCGCTCCCTTTTAACAGATGAAATAACGGTGGAACAAGTCCGTGTCACGGGCCCGACTATTTTCGTGGAGCAGAAACTGACAGAAAACAATCTCCGGACGATCCTCCATTCAATAGAAAAAACGGCCGACTCAAGCGAAGAACCGCACGACCCGTCGGATGAACCCGGGAAAACAACAGGTACCCGCCTCGCCCTTGCCCATTTTGTGCTCACAGACGGATCGGTTCATCTTTACACCGGCATCGGAGGTGAACGCTCGGAGCGCGTATCCATGGGCCCTGTTGAACTGCATGATATCGGTCGCGAAGACGGCACGCCCGTGGTCGAACAGGTTATTCTTCAGATAGCCGAAAAAGTCGTTGAACAGGCGCTCAAGGCATCGCTCAGAGGCGGTGTGGACCAGATAAAAGACGCAATTGAGGATTTTTTCAGGTAGCCGGCAACAATAAAGGAAACCGCACTGCCGACCAACGGCGGGGACCTGGTGACATCGGCTGACATGGTTGCGGAGATCGTGCAAAACAACCGGTGGTTTTCACTTCTCAAACGTTCCGTTTTCTGCCTTTATCGCATCCGGGCCGACTGTTGCTTTTCCGGCTTTGGCACGCACCAGATTGACGACCTTTTTTACCGCCAGGGGGAAAACGCCCAAAATCACAAAAGAGATAATCAGCCCGGGGGACAGGATATCGCCCATTTTGCTGATCTGCCCCAACTGGTTGCCTGCATTGACGTAAACGGCCGTTCCCGCAAGCATCTTTAGTTGAGAAACCCAGTAAAATGTCCACAGCCGCATTTCCGTTAAGGCCATGCCCAGGTTGATGACAAAAAACGGGACCGCCGGAATCAGGCGCAGCGTGAACAGGTAAAAGGCGCCTTCCTTTTGGATGCCTGCATTGATTTTATCGTACCATGTGCCCAGTTTGTTCCGGGTCCATTCCCGGAACAGATACCGGGCTACCGCGCAGGCCATGGTAGCGCCGATGGTGCTGGCAAAGGAAACGAGCACAACTTATTCCATGTTTGTTCCGCATGCCCTTCCCTTGAGGAAAAAAAAGAATTTGAGCCCCTTTTTAATCCGTTCGGAAAAAATCTTCGGGCTCAGGTATGCCCCGGCCACCCACTCGTTGATTAAATCACCCGCGTTGGGGCCCAGAATCTGGACGCCGATGATGTTTTCCTTTGACTTTGCGCCCAGTCCGCAAAACCGCTCTTCGGAGTCATGCTTCTGAATGGTGGCAATAACGCCTGCAATCCGGTCCCGGATTTGGGCAAAGTCCACGGGCGGAACATCGACGGGCGGCAATCCAAACGCCTCTGCATTGGCGATGGCGTGGTATGCATGAGGCGCGCTGATCAGGGTTTTGCTGGGAACGCAGCCAAAATGCAGACAGTCTCCCCCGAGGCTTTTTTCTTTTTTATTGCAAAGAAAAGAATTGTATTCTATGTTTAGCGGAAACCCGAATTTTTCAAAGGTGAGGACACTTGAAAAAGCCATGATCATAGTATTTTCAAAAAAGTTCAGGATCTAAGAACACGCAATCCCTTAAGGATATAGCGTTTGCGAAATAACGGAAACAATAAAGGATTGAGCTGTAACAGATGCTGTTTTTTCAAAGCATCCGTTAAGCACAGAAAAAGGACCGTGATATGGTATACCGACGAACACCCCGCATGCAGAAGCGGGTCGACCAACGCAGGCGCGAAATACTGGAAGCCGCCGAGGCGCTTATCGCGGAAAAGGGTTTTCTATCCACCACCATGAACGATGTCGCGGCAAGGGCAAAAACGTCCATCGGCAACGTGTATTTTTATTTCAGCAACAAGGATGAGATCGTACTCGCGGTCATCGACCGTCTTTGCGAGGAAATATGGCAGGTCGACGAACTCGCCGGCATTGATATCGATACCTCCGGATGTCATCCCTATACACTCGAAGCGCTTGACGATTACCTTACTGTGATGGCCCTGTTTTCAAACAAGCGTTTTGCCGAGGCAATAGCCGGCGGGTCGGGGCATCCCGGTTTCCGGGAACATGTCATCGGTTTTTTTGAAAAGCGGGCTGCCCTGCGATATGAGAAATACGCCGATTTCTACCAGGGTATCGACCGGGACCTGGCGTTTGCGTGTCACTTCGGATCCGTTGTCAATGTTTTGCTGAAAGTCATCACGGGCCGCCTGGATCGAAGCCCGGAATCGGCCGGCCTGTTTCTTGCCCGATGGAAGCTTCAGGCGCGCGGTATAGACCCGGATGCCACGACCGCCATCATGGATGAGCTCTGTTTAATGATTCGTAAAATCGAATCGCTTTCCTCTCCCCCCAGTCAATGACACATGCGTAAGAACACCCTCCACCCCCACCCCCGCAGCGATGAAAGGGTGTTCTTTGCGAATTCGTAAATTTGGATTGTGTCGGCACCCGTCAGTTGTCCTTTTTTAACTCAAGACAATCCCGATGAACTCGTTAAAAGTCGCGATCAGATGATTTGTTAAAAAGCTCAAGCTCAGTGCGGCTTGCGCAATTTCGAAGAATGCCGTTTGCTTGGCGTGCGTGAACTTCTGAGAAAAAGCGCATAATGCAGGTATTGGGCTTTACGGGGTCGGGAATTCCTGTTTTGAAAAATAGAATATAATTCTTTTTTTGTTGACAAGAATAGAATTAAATTCTATATATTGTTCCGGCGAATGAAAAAGACTGTTCATCGCCGGTGCAGGCGTTCAGGCAGGAGTAAAAGGCAGGAAAAGAAGCCGAATGGGGGTGGCGCATGAAAAGAGGATTCTGGGTCAGGACGGTTTTGGCGTCGGTGCTGGTTGTATTCCATGCGGCCGGCGTCGTGGGCGCGCAACCCCCCAAAGCGTCATGTCTGGATGAAGTGCTCCAGCAGGCGATTCTGCATGACAGGGAAGTGGAGATAGCTGGCCATAAGGCCGATGCTGCGGCCATCGAAAGACGAAAGGCCGTGGAATCATATCTTCCGAGGATCGGGTTTGAGTCAAGCTTTCGGGTCATCGATGAAGCGATCGGAACAGACCCCTTTGTCCTTCCTCCGCCGGCCGAAATGGTCCGGGTGCCGTCCGTAACGTTTCAGGAAAAGCGGACGTTTCGGGCCGGAATCGAAGTCAATCAGCTTCTGTTCAGCGGTTTCGAGGTTCCCCGGAGAATCCGGGCTGCCGATCATGGTCACATGGCCGCGCAATTCATGGCCGAAGCAAAAAAACAGCATCTCGTATTGTCGGTTGCCGGACTCTACGACAGCCTTTCCCTCACGGAGCAGGCCCTGGCGCTGATGGACAGGGAACATGAACGCCTCGCGGCGGAAAAAGAAAAGGCAATGAAAGCTTTTTCAGAGGGGCTGATTCCCTATTACGACCTTGCACGCCTGGAAACGGCCATCAACCAACTGGACAGCAGTCGGATAGAGATCCGGGGAAAGCGGCATCTCGCGGCATTGCGCCTGGAACAGGTAAGCGGCATCGACCGGGATCGCTTTTCCGGCGGCGTTCCTGAACTGGCCGTGATCGAAATGCCTCCCGGGATCGATCCGGCGCGCCCGCCGGCGTCCGGATCGGTGGTTGGTGAGCGATCCGGCGGGATGCACGCCGTTCCTGTCAATGGTGAACCGCCGGATGTCAAGGCGCTTTACGAAGCCCGCCAGGCGGCTGGATACCTTTACCAGGCGGAGCGGAGCGCCTTTCTTCCAAGAGTTGTCGCCTTCTACCGCCATGAGCTCTACGAGGACGACCTGTCTGTTCTGGAGCCGGCGCGCGCAGGGGGCGTGGTCCTTCGATGGGATCTGTTCACGGGGCTTTCCCGCTCCCGGGAAGTTCAACAGGCGAATATCGAGCAGCAGATTGCCCGCAGCCGCCTGGCGGACGCACGCCTGGATGCGGCCATGGGCCGGGAGCAGGCCTCGGCCAACGAAGCCGTGGCGCGGCAGCAAATCAAGGCGGCGGATGCAAAGCTGGAATCCGTTGCGCTTTCGCTCGAGCTGGCCTCGGAGCGTTATGCTGCGGGTCTCGCGCCAGTCTCAGAATTCCTCGAAGCGCGGGCCGATTACCAGCGGGCCCGCCTGGCCAGGATGGAAGCCGTATACCAGCAGCGCCGCGCCGCAATGGATAGTCTCTATACCCACGGCATGCTATCAATCGAAACCGTATCCAATACAGGAAAAAAACTATGAACACGAAACGGCTGACGAGGTGGGGCCTGGTGTTGTTTTTCATTTGCGCTTTTTTAATCATGGGGTTTGCGGCCCGCGCACACCGGGCGGACAGCGAGCATCCGCCCATGTCCGGGAAGGTTCGTTTCGAGACGATCCATGTTTCATCCAAAGTGCCGGGCCGGATTGAAACCATTGCCGTGCGGGAAGGCGAACGGGTTCGAAAGGGGGATGTGCTGGCCGTAATCGATGTGCCGGAAATTGCCGCCCAGGTGGAGGCTGCGGAGGGAGCCCTGAAGGCCGCTTCATCAAAATACCGGATGGCCCTTGCGGGGGCGAGCGAATACGATCGCAAACAGGTCCGTTCGCATTATGAAGCGGCCCGGTCGCAATATGATTATGCCAAAAGCAGCTACCGCCGCATTGCATCCATGAATGACGGGCGTTTGATCGCGCAACAGGAGTACGAGCGTATGAAATCGAACTACCTGGCCGCCAGGGCGAATCTTGGGGCGGCCGAAGCCCGCCTTGCGGATATCGAATCCGGTGTCAGGGCCGAAAAAATCGAGATGGCAGAAGGAGACATGCTTCGGGCGAAAGGCGCGCTCAGGGAAGCAAGAAGCGCCTACGAAGAACGGGTCGTACGGGCGCCTGCGGATATGCGGATCGAGTCCGCAACCATGAAGCCCGGCGAGCTGGCCGCCCCGGGGTTTCCCCTTTTCACGGGTCATGCCGCCGACGCCGTGCATTTTCGTTTCACTGCCCCCGAATCCGTTGTCCATTCGTTTTCAAGGGGTGAAAAATATGAGATTCGCACGGCCTTTACGGGCTTTCCGGTTGATGTGGTGCTCGATGAGATACTTGTTCTTCCCGGGTATGCCGCTGTTACATCCATGTACCCGCGCAAGAAAGCCGGAGAGACTGCATACGAGTTGATATTCCGTCCTGCGGACGCCGTGGAGGCGGATGTCGTGTATCACAATATGCGGGTATTCATGGAAAACGCGCCGCAGGTCGGCGGCGCCAAGTAACCGGGAGCTTATAACAATGGGCGGGCTGAGAATTTTTTTTCATATCGTGGAAAGGGAGTTCGGGAAGTTTTTTTCCAATTCCGTTGCCGTGGCTATATTTATCGGGGCGCCGCTTCTCTACGGTGTTGTCTTCGGCTCTCTTTACGCTGACGGGCAGGTATACGATATACCGGTTGCAGTGGTGGACGGCAGTCGGGGTGCGATAGGTGAACGGATCGTGGACGGCCTCAGGGAGAATGAGAACGTTTCCGTGGCCGGGGTTTTCGCCTGTGAGCAGGGGTTGTGGGACAGCTTTGTCCGCGGCGATATGCAAGCCATTATTACTCTGGGGCCCGATTTTGACAAAGATGTGCTTCTGGGGCGCATGCCGGAAGTCCATGTTCGTCTGAACATGACCAACATACTCGTTGCCAATTATGTATCTGGCGCTGTCCAGCATGTGCTGGCAGTCCAGGAAGCGAAAATCCGCACCGGCGCGATGATTCGCCAAGGGTCGGTGCCTGCTCCGATCGCCCAGGATCATCACGGCGCATTTGGCGTCCATTATTCAAGCTATTTCAACCCGACCGGCAATTACCTGTTCTTTCTTCTGCCGGGCTTTCTCGGAATGGTGCTGCAGCAGGTGTTTTTGCTGGTTGTAGCCTTGTCCTTTGCCCGCGAGGCGGAGGAGAAAACATTTGACGAGCTGACCGGCAAGACCTTTTCGGCCGCAATGATCGTTTTCGGAAAAGCGGTTCCGTACTGGATTATGGGAATGCTGATGTGGCTGTTTTCCCTCCATGGAATACTGTATTGGTACGGCGTTCCCCTAGGCGGGTCCCTTGTTGCCCTCTATGGCCTTTCTCTGCTGTTTGTCCTGTCCATGACCAGCATCGGCATCCTGGTCAGCGCAGCTTTTCCCTCGCAGTTAAAGGCAACGGAGATACTTATGGTGATGGCGGCACCTGCTTTTCTGCTAAGCGGCTATACCTGGCCTCTATCCCAGATGCCGCAGGCTGTCGCCGCTGTAGCGAAACTGATCCCGACGACCCATTTTCTGGAGGCTCTTCGCAAGATCATCCTGGCGGATGCCTCCATGTCGCACCTGTTGCCGGAAGCTGTTTTTCTGACGATTCTTGCCGTGATTCCATTTGCTGCAACGATCTATATCGTAAAGCGCAACATGCGTGCATAGCGGTCATCGCCTGTACGATTCTCAGAGTAACGAGATGGTGCATATAAAAAAGATTCTTTTTATTTTAGGAGGAGGTACAAATGCAAAAAATGTTCAAAAATAGTCGTTTTATTTTCAGTGTTTTTTTTGCCATGGTATTTTTTTTCGCCTTTTCTTTTCAACCAATTTATGCGTCGATGATTGAGACTGGAATGGTCATCAATGACTCCAAAACAGAAGACAACAGGTCGAGTATTTTAACGCTCATAGAAGATGAAAATGTTAGACAGCAGTTAGAACAATTGGGAGTTGAGCCGGAGGATGCATATAACCGTGTGGCGGCTATGACTGATACCGAGATAAGAGAGATGTATGCCAGCATGGAAAATTTACCTGCCGGCGGAAGCCCAGGTTTTATTTTAGTCGCTTGGCTTTATCCGACAGTTTGGTCTCTTTATCACATTTTATGGAGCGGGATTACCAAGACCGCCGGTCTGATTAAAACCAAGACCGCCGATTTGATTAAAAGCGAAACATGAACAAGTTGCGCATGATGCATAAAAGGAGCCCCTCTTTAACGGGGCTCTTGTTTTGTTTAGTGCTTGTGGCATGCAGTACCACGAAAAATTTGTATTTCCAAGAAAAAGAATTTCATTATCTCCAAAGATCCAATGAATTAGAAACAGTTCCATTTTACTCTCAAAAAAAATATCAGTGTGGGCCAGCTGCTATAGCAACAGTATTGAGCCATAAAGGCTTTGATATTAAACCAGAGGAACTCGTTCGTGAGGTCTATCTACCTAGTCGCAGAGGATCACTACAAATCGAAATGCGTTCAGCTATACGCAAAAGAGGTTTTGTCTCGTATCCTCTCGAACCATCCTTTGTCGACCTTGTAGCAGAAATTAATTCGGGCAACCCCGTAATAGTTATGCAGAATCTTGGGTTTAGCTGGTGGCCTATATGGCATTACGCCGTCGTGATTGGGTATAACTTAAATGATCGAAAAGTAATTTTGCGTTCCGGAACTACTAAAAGACATACCACATCGATAAACCGATTTATGAGAACATGGAAACTTGCCAATCAATGGGCTCAGGTTATTGTACCCCCTTCAGACATTCCACATACGGCCAAGCCTTCAATTTGGATTGAGGCATGACAATAAGGTATCAACCAGGTCAGCGTATTCGACATACAACAAACCGACACCCATCAAGGTACCAATAAAAAAGACCGGGACATGGCCCGGTCTTTTTTGTTTATCTATGCGTGCGGATCGAAGCTTAAACCTCCCCGGTTTACAGGAACTTGTACTGAAAGCCCAACGCAAGGAAATAGATGGTTTTTTCGTAGTCAACGTCGCCGACAGGGGTGGTTATATCGTCATCCACATAGAACGCACCACCTATACCGGCGTTGAAGGCGAGATTGTCGCTATATTGGTAGGCGCTGCCGAGACCGATGGTATGTGCATCCAGATTCGGGTTTTCAGGCAAGTTGGCGTAAATGTCATTGGCATGCCGGTTCTTGAGTCCGATGTTGGTGTACATGTATCCCATGCTGCCTTTCAGTTCCTGGGTGAACGCATATTCAAGGGCCACGCCTGCGTCAAAACCGTCGTGGAACTTTTTTTCGTCTCCGTCCCAGTCCGCGTCGCTGTTGAAATAATAGGTCAGGTTAGTTTCTGCACGGAGTTGCGGGAGGAATTGATGGGAAATCCCAATGCCAAGGGACGCGGGAAGATCCTGGCGTCGCCGCGTACCATCCTCTACGCCCTGCTCACCCAAAACCGATAAGCCTATTGGCTCTTCGCTGTTGATGGTATATCTATAGTTCAGTGAGGTTCGGGTCTCGTAACGGGCCGCAAGGGTCGTATCCCCGGATGGGGTGTAGTTGATGCCAAAGATGGCGCCGACGCCCTTGGCATCCCATTCATAGTCAATTTCCGCGTCATAGTCGGGAGCCACGTCGGAGCCGAATGTAACGCGCCCCTTGGCTTTCTGTGACGCGTCAATGTAGCGCATCCCCATGGAAAGCGACACATTATCGGTTATTTGCAAAGCCCCGCCGACCATGTATCCCGGTCCATAAGACTCGGCCTCGATTTGCTGGGATACAATTGTGTCATAATTGGCTTGCGGAGGCAATAAAGGCATCGCCCCTGCACCAATAAGTGCGGTTCTTAATGACCCATCATCAAAATCGACCTTTCCCCCGCCCAGGGTATTGCTGACGCCGAAAAAGAGCGCCCACCGGCCTGCGTTGTAAGCGGTGAACACGCCAGGGACAAGGGATGGCTCATCACTTTCGTAGCTGCCCGCAAAAGGGCCGGATTTAATATTGTTTTCGTAATACTTCGGGAAATAGTGGGCTGAAACATTCAGATAGCCGCCCCGGTCCAAATGAACGGTCCCTGCCGGGTTATAAAAGACAATGTCGGCATAATCCGTGGCCGCGTTGCGGTTCATGGTCCGAATGTATTCCGCGCTCCAGTTGGTTCTGTTAACGACGCCGCCTGCAAACGCTGACGATGCAATGGTCAAAACCAGAATGAATGTGCAACAGCAAACCAGCTTTTTTTTCATTGACAACCCCCTTTTAATTAAAAGTTTAGCCACGTAAAAAATCTTTGCCGACAATTCGATTGTTTGACAGGGCGCCGCGACAATCTAATGTTATTTTAATGTCTGTCTCTCTTTGATACACTCGTAAAAAGTCGTCTCTCTTTAATCAATAAATGACTCTCAA
>PUOB01000189.1 GCA_003551985.1 Desulfobacteraceae bacterium
CAGCAGGCCGGGAGAGGGGTACCCGTCCTGCGGCATGGACCATTGCTTCTGGAACGCGCGGATGGCATCGCGGGTTCGCGGACCCGGAACGCCGTCCGCCGGACCGGCATCAAAACCCAGACGATTGAGAAGCTGCTGTTTCTCCTTGATCTCGTCGCGCGAGAGCGGGTCATGCGCCGCATCCCGACCGCCTTGAATCGGCGGCAGTCCGGCGATGCGGTCCGCAAGATAGCCGACGGATATGGCATAGTTGACGGAACGGTTCCAACGCATGATGGCGCGAAAGTTGTCATAGACGAGGAATGCCGGTCCGTCATGGCCCTGGGGCAGCACAATGGCGCCTTCCATGTCCGCCTCCGGCAAATCCGCGCCGTTGGCCCGGCGCACGCCGAGCGCCGACCACGCCTCTATCGACTTGCGCGTGTTCATATCCGCAAGCCCCATATCGAAGTCCTCCGGAAGGCGCACTTCACGCCCCCAGCGTTCCCCCGGACGCCAACCGGCGACGGACAGATAGTTGGCCCCGGAGGCAAAGGCGTCCGGCAGGCTTTTCCAGATGTCCTTGCGGCCGTTGCCGGTATAATCCACGGCGTACCCGTTAAAGGTGGAAGGCATGAACTGCATCTGCCCCATAGCCCCGGCCCAGGATCCCATCATGGCATCCGGTGCGATGTGGCCGTCGTCTACAATTTGAAGGGCGTTGAGAAGCTCCGCGCGGAAAAAATCGGCGCGCCGCGGGTCGTAGGCCAGTGTTGCCAGGGCGTCGATTACCCGAAAGCCGCCCGTATGGCTGCCGTAGTTTGTCTCCAGGCCCCAAAGAGCAATGAGGTAGCGCGGGGGAACCCCGTATTGGGAATGGATCTCGTCGAGCATTTCGCGATGCGCCGCCAGCATTTCACGCCCGCGATTTATCCGGGCATCGTTGACGCTCCGGTGCAGGTAATCCCAAAAAGTCCGGGTAAATTCGGGCTGACGGCGGTCAAGTTCGATCACGCGCACCACCGGTGAGACATCGCGAAACGATGCGTCCAGAGTCGCATCGGAGATGCCCCTGCCGCGTGCTTCGTCCCGCAGCGCATCCAGCCAGTTTCGGAACCCCTCATCCGAAAGCGAATCATCCGCCATAACCGCATCAACGCCCTCCCCGGCCTGAGCGCCCGCCTGCCATACCGCAGGCAAAACCGCCAAACCAACAATCGCCGCCACCACAAAAACCCTGCACCTTCCCAACCCCCTCATCGCGTACTCCCCAATCATATCTTTTTATCTCCATCCGCCGGAATGCCAGCTTGCATATGCAAACCCTATTCAATATGGATCAAAAGGATAGCAAAATTTATTTTATTTGAAAAGCAAAGCGGACGGCAGCGTAAGAAATACCAACGAACAGGGCGAAAGATGTTTCGCCCCTACGGGCAACCCCGGTCTCATCCGGTGTCATAAGGCGGCAGGGTTCGCCCCGGTGCGAATTGCTGATGTTTTTTTGACAGCTGAATAAAAAGGATTATTTGTTAATTCATAACCATTTCGAATTGAGTCCTTTTAAAGAAGATGACAAAGGAGACACTAGCATGACAAACGACGATCGCAAACCCACAACGAACGATGCCGGGAACCCCGTATCCAGCGATGAGTTCTCGCTCACGGTCGGACCCGACGGTCCCCTTCTGCTGCAGGACCACTATCTCGCCGAGCAGATGGCCAACTTCAACCGGGAGATGATCCCGGACCGCCAGCCCCATGCAAAGGGCTCAGGGGCTTTCGGACACTTCGAGGTGACCCGGGACGTCAGCGCCTACACAAAGGCGACCATATTCCAACCGGGCACGAAGACCGACGTGCTGGCCCGGTTCTCCACGGTGGCCGGCGAGGCCGGCAGTCCCGACACCTGGCGGGACGTGCGCGGCTTTGCGCTCAAGTTCTACACCACGGAGGGAAACTACGACATGGTGGGCAACAACACCCCGGTGTTCTTCGTCCGCGATCCCATGAAGTTCCAGCACTTCATCCATTCGCAGAAGCGCCGGGCGGACAGCGGCCTGCGGGACCACGACATGCAGTGGGACTTCTGGACCCTGTCGCCGGAATCGGCCCACCAGGTCACCATCCTGATGAGCGACCGCGGGGTCCCCAAAAGTTACCGTCACATGAACGGCTATACGAGCCATACCTACATGTGGGTCAATGCCAACGGGGAGCGCTTCTGGGTGAAATACCACTTTAAATCCGACCAGGGTATCGATTTTCTCACCGATGAGGAGGCCGACCGGATGGCCGGCGAAGACGCCGACCGCCACCGCAGGGACCTGTTCGAGGCGATCAAGGGCGGAGACTACCCCGGCTGGACGCTGAAGGTCCAGATCATGCCCTTCGAGGAATCAAAAACCTATCGGTTCAACCCCTTTGACCTGACCAAGGTATGGCCGCACAGTGACTACCCCCTTCACGAGGTCGGCCGGCTGACCCTGAACCGCAATCCGGCGGATTTTCATACCGAGATCGAACAGGCGGCGTTCGAGCCGAATAGTTTCGTCCCTGGGATTGGCCCGAGTCCGGACAAAATGCTGCTCGCCCGCTTGATTTCCTATGCCGACGCCCACCGGGCGCGCCTTGGGGTCAACTACAAGCAAATCCCGGTCAACCGGCCCATAAGCCCGGTGAACAGCTACAGCAAGGGCGGGGCGATGCGGATCGAGAACGTCTCCGATCCGGTTTACGCACCCAACTCGAAAGGCGGTCCCGAAGCAGACAGTCAGCGCTATCCCGAAACGGCCATTTGGGATGCCAGCGGCGAGTTCACCCGCGCCGCCTACACCCTCCGCAAGGACGACGACGACTTCGGACAGCCCGGCACCCTGGTGCGCGAGGTTATGGACGATGCGCAGCGCAACCGGCTGGTCGCCAACGTCGTGGGCCACCTCAAGAAGGGGGTAACCGAGCCTGTACTGGCGCGGGCATTCGAATACTGGAAAAACATTGACAAGGAGATCGGCGAGCGCATTGAAAAAGGCGTGACCGGGGGCTGATCGATCGGAGATGCAGTGCCTGACTGCACAGAACATGCAAAAAAAAGCCGGGGTGAGCGATCCGCTCACCCCGGCCAGGTTAAAGATCAAGATTAGTTCGTGCCATCATCGGTGCCGTCACCGCGCAGCCCATATTTCTCGATGGAGCCGGGCCAGGCGGAGATGATGCCAAGACGCCCCTCGTGCATCTCGCCGACATGGCAGAGCGTGCAGTTGGTCTTTTCGCCCACATTCACATTAATGTCGACGAGGAAGCCATCGTCATCAAGCCATGTGGGATGTGGTTCATTGCTGCCCGCATGACAGGCATGACAGCGCCCCGGCATATCCTGGGGATACAGGATTTCCGGATCCGAATGCGCCTGGTGCATCAAGTACATCATATCCACCGAATATGGCGCATCGGGATGCGTGGCCGCAATGCTTGTATGCGAACCGGCGTTATGGCAGGTAATGCAGGCCTGGATGTTGTTGTCGGCGGTGTAGCCGTTGCCGTGCCAGGCGATGGTGCCGTGGCAGCTCAGGCAGCTGCCGCCCCGGTTTGTGGCATGATCGATATTGGTGGTGGCGTTGACCGATGTACGTCGGCTTTCAGCCATTTGAACCTCGCCGGAGCCCAGGACAATGGGATGCACCCGGCTGGTCAGGAGGCGGGTTTCACCATTAGCATTGATGCTGCGGTGTATGGCGACAAAACCATGCCGGCCTTCATATGCCTGTTTCAGGTCGGCAAAGCCCTGTCCCCCGCCGGCGGCGCTGTTGGTAAAAGCCGGGAAAGTGGTGATGGCGGTGTCGCCGTCTATTACCGTATTTCCGCCTCCCCCCGTGGACACGTTAACGGCGACTGGACGGCCGCCGTCATCATTGTCTCTTTCGCGAAAGTCGCTTTTTTCGCCGGACCCCTCGTTGGTCCAGTCATCGCCGTATCCCCAGCCGATATGTACGCGGGGCCCGCCGTCGATCATTTCATCGGTCAGCTCGATGGGGTTGAAAGCGGCGTCCAGCACCTGCCACCGTACAACGGGGGTTGAACGGTATACCGCGTTTTCCACACCGACCAGTTCAAAATGAAAATCCTCACGCTGGGCACGCAGTTCCTCCAGGCGTGCACTTACCCCGTGAATTGCATCGGCAGACCGGTCAAAGCCAACCCGTATGGAACCATCATGACATCCTGAACAATTATAGCTAAAAAAAGCGCCATGGTCCTCGGTAGCAGGGGTATCAAAAGCGTACCCCCCCTCACCATGGCAGGTGGCGCATGTTGAGACGATAGTTGGGTCGCGGCGGTTCCAACCTTCTCCTTCCGCCGGAACCTCTCCGATGTGGCAGGAGGCGCAGTTGCTGGTACCGGCCAGAGTCCAGTCGGGATAGGAAACGTCTTCGTAAAGATACGCATCCGCCACGTAGCCGTCGATACCGGAATGGATACTGTGGACCATTGTGGTCATATCCAGCCTGGCCCAGCCATCAACTTCTGCGTAGGAATTGCGGGAATCCCATGTATAGTCGTTGTGACAGTTGAAGCAGGTATTGACGTCGGGACGCTGCTCGCCATGCACCCTGTTGCGCGGAAAACTTAAGCGGTCGCCGTGACAGGTATTGCAAGATGCCTGCTCAATCTGGTTGGTTGGTTTTGGATCATCGATTGACGCTGCAGCAACCGTTGCCCCGGCACCTGTTCCAACAAGATCAAAATCAGCCACCGCGGCAAAACGCAAATAACCGGAATCACGGTCACGGCCGGTTATCGAGATGCGGTAGGTCCCGCTTTCCAAAGCCCCGTTCGCATTAATTTCGTTGATTTTTTCCCGCACCCAGGCTCGGTAATCGGCTCCTTCGCCGTATGAGGACGCGACGTCATCCCCGGCGCGCCGCCACACAACGCCGCCGCTGAAATCGATCTCATTCAACCGGCCAGTTTCGTTGCCATAGTCGCCGGGATCGGCCAGCAGCGGAGTGGTAAACTGTGTGCCGCCATCAACATCAACGCCGCCTCTCAGGATATCGCCATCCTCAAGCCGGAGGTTGCCCCCCCGAATGACCTTGACACCGTCCCCGTATAACGGATCATCTTGCGCTCCCCGCTCCCGGGTCCTCTGCAGCATGTTCATCCAGGAGCCTTCCGACACCTCCTTGGCGATGGTGAGCTCCACGTTCACCTCGTCCGGGGCATCGACGTACCTGGCATCTTCAATGGTAAAAGACACCTCAACAACGCCGGCGTCAACCAAAACACTATCAACGCTCGCCCCCCAAATACTGTCGGCCCTGTCCCGCTGATGCTGGAAGCCGGCATGCAGCGATTCACTCAGTCCATCAGATCCCTGACCCGGCCTGAAGTCACCGTGGCAAGCGATACAGCCTTCCTTTGGTTCCTTGCCATGGGCGCTGCCACCGAACATCTCTCCGCCCATATTGTCCATATGCGCCCGCAGCACAGTGGCCGACAGAACCCCCACACCTTCGTGCTGATGGCAGGAAAAACACAAGGATGAGTTCGGAGAATCAATCCCTCTTGCGAGATCTTCCGGAGTAGGGCCCGGCGGCCCCCGTTTGCCGTCATCACCGCTACAGCCTAGAAAGGCCAGCGCGCTCATCAACAGACAAATAGCAACTACTCTGTGTAAATACCATTTCGTTTTCATCTGCTTTCCGCCTCCTTCCGAAAAACGCTATGATTGTTTGCTTGCAGGCTGGAGCAGCATTCCCTCACAGCAACTTCTCTTTCAACTTAATCGATCCACCCCATTGCCGCCTTGTGGGGATCATGGCAAACGGTGCAGGAATTGGGCGCTTTCGGGTTAAGTCCGTCCCCGCCGAGATAATATCCCGGTATCCGCACCTGGGTGACGGTGCCGTCTCCGTTCTTCCGGGGAAACCATCCCCTGAAGTGGGAGTTGGCAATAATGCTGGATTCGCTGCCATACGGATTGGCCACGGGGTTGTGATACTCCAGCCGTCCGGCATTGGCGTCATCGGTCCAGTCGAACCCGAACTCCCCCCCATAAATATCCGGATCCAGGAAATAAGGAACCGCCTCACGGGGATCATGTGCGATAAATGCCTGGTGGCAGCTGGTGCACGTGTTGAACTCCCGGCTGTACACCACTTCTCCGGTGACATCTTTGGTTTCCGGGGCGCGAAGCTCTCCGCTGTGGGGTCTGTGACAGGTGCGGCAGCTGACGGGGCTGAGTTCATCCGCACTGTATGCCGGGCGGCCGGCTAAGAACTCGCGCAGCCTGGCATAACCGAGGTCCCTGCGCTGGGCATTGCCGTCAAAGTTGTGGACGCGTGAATAGCTGATAAAGCCTTCGTCGGTATGGCACATGGCACAGTGGACATTTATCGTTTCCCGGCCTTCCATCGAAGGGCTTCGGGCGTGTTTGCTTTCAAAGTAATTCTCGGCGATATCAACAGTGGCGCGATGCACGTCGTCGTCGGGCACACTTGCATCATGACAGCTGACACAGGTATCCACATCAGGAATGGGCTGAGGCAGCGGGCCCATGCCAAAGTGGAATCCGCCGGCACCGTGGCAGGCTTCGCAGCTTACCACCGGACGTACAGGGCCGTGATCGCCGGTCAGGGTCCACCCCCTGCCCTCGCGGTCCGGATCGGTCAGGCTCCAGCGGTCGTGACATGCTTCGCAGGACGCATCGGGCAATGGATAGCTGGGATTGAACGTCAGTGTCTCCTCATCCAGGTTGCCGTGGGCTTTCAGCCACTCGCGCCGTTGATCGTCATGGCAGCTGAGACAGTTCAGTTCACCAAGGTATTCCGGGGCTACTTCGGGTTCGCCCGGTGTGACGCCGCCGCCTGACCCGGAATCACTGCCGCAGCCGGCCAGAACGACTATGGCGAAAATCAATGCCAATAAATGGATTTTCAGGTATTTCATGTTGCCTCTCCTTAATTGCGTATCAAAGGCCCGGCTCTCCCCTGGCGAAACCACTTAGTGGCACCTGGCGCATGTTCTGCCCTTGCTGGCGCTCTCCAGCCGACTGCTCATACCATCCCACCCCTTGGGATGGGGCCTGACGCCCAGACCGGTGCGGGCGCTGTGGCACTTGACACAGGTATCGCCCGTGGGATGGCAGGCCTGGCAGGTGGCCAGATTCTTCCGGGCCTCGACGGCATGACCGCGTGCCCAACGATCTGCGGGGATAATGATGGAGTTATTCTCAGCCCGGTGGCAGGAAGCGCACTGGGTTTTATCAAATGCTTCGTGAATTTGCGCGGTGTCACGGTCGAAGATAACCGCGAGATCACTCCAGCTGCGCCGGTGGGATTCCAGGGCCAACTCGTTGCGGTTAAAATCGTCGTGACAGTCCCCGCAGAAGCGTTCTTCCGTATGGCAGCTTCCGCACAACCGGGGATCGGTGCGGGCGGCCAGCGGGTGAGTGACGTAAAAATCCGATGTATGGACGTTGTGCAGGTTGCCGCCGAAAGGTCCGAATTCACTGTCCTTGCCGGTCGGGGTATGGCACTCGTAGCATGTCGTCGCCTGCGGATCCCGGCCCTGCCTGGCCTTGTCAATGTAGTCCTGGTGGCAGTACATGCAATTTCTGACGTCGCTTTTGGCGTAAGTGCCGTGGTTCAAAGCCCAAGCCGGGTCGTGGGTTTTTTTGCCGGGATAGGTTACCCTGTCTATGAAGCTTTCTTCGTGGCAGTCCAGGCAGGTCCCGGGCGCCGGTGTGATCCGCTGCAGATTTTCCCCGTGGCAGAAGTCGCAGGCGAAACCCAGGACCTCGGGGTGCAGGTCATGGTCGAATGTAATGGTCTCATATTGTGCAACAGCTACGGACAGCCATGCCAGAACCACACATGCAATGAGCATGAGTATGATGCACCGCAGTTGTTTCATGGGTGACGCTCCCTGGCTTTTAAAAGGTTTGAAAAAAGGCCAAAATCAATGCTTGTGCAACCTCTAACTGTAGGGGCGAAAAATCTTTCGCCCGATTAAGCGTACGTGATATTCTTCATAAATCGCGCGTAACGCAGATATTGGACGTTTTACGAAGCCGTCAAAAATGATAGTTGAAACGCATTCTCCCATAGTAATACTCATTCCACCGGTCGCTTTCGATACGCGATACACGCACTTCCAGCGAGGATTGACGGCTGATGTACATGGTTAAGTCGGCCCAGATCCGGTGCGTCGTTTCTTCGTATTTGCCTTCCATTACGGCTTGCTCCCCGTCAAAAACCAGCAGCCGCCGCTCCAGCACGTCGATGCTGGCACCGCCGCCAACCTGGAAACGATGATTCAGCAGGTAGGCGGCCCGGCCGCGAAGACCGTAAAGATCCTGACCGTCCCGGTGGTCCCGCCATACACCCGAAAAGGACCCCGAAAACCGATCCGTACGGATTTTTTCGACCCCTGCCTCCATTACATTGGCATCGGCAACGTCCTCATACATTTCATAGGTGAACCGTCCGAAGGCGAACACGCCCGGCCCTAAGCGATAGTTGAGCTGCCCCATGATTTCCTGGTACTCGGCAACCGCAAAGACGGAATAGATGGAGGTTGAAGAAAAGACCGGCTTGGAATACATGTACTCGACGCGTAACTGCCAGTCCGGATTTCGATGGTAGTTTACCCCCAGATGCAGGTGGCTCATGGTGTCGGAGAGGTAATTGAACTGGTATTCGCCGTAAGCTTCCAGGATGATTCCATGATCGTAAAAGGCATCAAGGCCGATCAGTTGGTGGGTTGTGGCGCTGTCATCCCACTTCTGAATATAGGAAAGGCCGACCTTGAGGTCATCCTCCAGAAACCAGCGGGCAACCTTGCCGCCGGCGACAAGGTCTTTTCTCTCATAGCTTTCGTAATACTTAACGTCGCCCCCACCAAACACATTGACGTGGTAGGGGCCTTCAGGCCTGAAGTCCACCTTGAGGCCGTCCATGATGGATGACCCCGCTGTATTGAAAACCAGTTGCCGCCCCAGCCGGATGTCAAAGCGGTCGTTTATGCCCCGTTTTTCCGCATAGGCGTAATAGAGGCGGTTGTCCACGTCCACCTCGTTATTGAGGTCGGTCCCCAATCTGCCGTAGACGCGAAAGTCCACATCGGTATCATTGATGTTGCGGGCGTTTAACAGGAGATACTGGTAGGCGGGAAAGGCGCTGTTGCCGTCAGGATCATCATACCACTCCAGCATTGTGCTTGACCTGCCGGTTATGG
>PUOB01000281.1 GCA_003551985.1 Desulfobacteraceae bacterium
CATGGGTCAAAATTCTTGCCTTTGGCATTATTGTATTTATATTGGTGGAGTTGGAAAAAGCGTATTTATTGCGAAAAAGGGGCGGGTAGGGTAATCGAAACTTACAACCGACAACTTACAACCCGGAGACCACAATGACCATACATGAACTGGCAGGAAAACACGCGCCGCCGGAAATGCTGATCAATGTCCCCCGTTTGGTGGCGGCGTATTACCACAAGAAACCGGACCCGGAGGACCCGGCCCAGCAGGTGGCCTTCGGCACCTCGGGACACCGCGGCACATCCCATGACGGGAGTTTCAACGAAGACCATATCACGGCGATATCCGCGGCCATAGTCGAATACCGGGTGGCTAACCAAATTGACGGCCCCCTTTTCATGGGCATGGACACCCATGCGTTGTCCGAACCCGCCATGGCAACCGCCCTGGAGGTTTTTGCCGCCGCAGGCGTGACCGTGATGATTCAGGCGGGTTTCGGGTATACGCCCACGCCGGTGATTTCCCACGCGATACTGACTTACAATAAGGGCAGAAAACAAGGCCTTGCCGACGGTGTCGTGATCACACCGTCGCACAACCCGCCGGGGGACGGGGGGTTCAAGTACAATCCGCCCCACGGGGGGCCGGCGGGTACGGATACAACCGATGCCATCGCAAAACGCGCCAATGAAACCCTTTCAAAAGGGTGCGGCGATGTCGGGCGCATGCCTTATGAAAAGGCGTTGAAAGCGGGCACCACGAAGGAATACGATTATATTGCGGCTTATGTCGATGATCTGGACCGGGTGATCGACATGGCGGCCATTGCAAAGGCGGGCCTCAAGCTGGGCGTGGACCCCATGGGCGGCGCCGGCGTTCACTACTGGGACCCCATTGCCCGCAAATACGGCATCTCCATAGAGGTGGTCAACAATATCGTGGATCCGACATTTGGTTTCATGCGCGTGGACAAGGACGGCAAGATCCGCATGGACTGCTCCTCCCGCTATGCCATGGAAGGGATGATCGCCCTCAGGGAGAACTTCGACATCGCTTTCGGCAACGACCCGGACGGGGACCGGCACGGCATTGTGACGCGGGGGGCGGGACTTTTGAATCCCAACCATTACCTTTCAGCGGCCATTTGGTACCTGTTTCAAAACCGGCCCGGTTGGCCCTCGAATGCGGCCGTTGGAAAGACCCTGGTGTCCACGGCCATGATCGATCGGGTGGCCGGCGCATTAAACCTCCCTCTGCGCGAGGTGCCGGTGGGATTCAAGTGGTTTGTCGACGGCCTGCTGGACGGCACATACGGTTTCGGGGGAGAGGAAAGCGCCGGTGCGTCTTTTCTGAGCAAGGACGGGAGCGTCTGGGCCACGGACAAGGACGGGATCATCATGAACCTGCTGGCGGCTGAAATATGCGCCAAAACCGGCGGGGACCCGGCGGAAATGTACGCGCTGTTAGAAGACCGGTTCGGTTCGTGTGCCTACGAGCGGATGGACGCCCCGGCCGACCGCCGGCAAAAAGAGATACTCAAAAGCCTCTCGCCTGACGATATCAGGGCCGACACCCTGGCCGGCGAACCCATCACGGCAAAGCTCACCCGCGCCCCGGGCAACGATGCGCCGGTGGGGGGGATAAAAGTCGTTTCCGAAAACGGGTGGTTTGCCGCACGGCCCTCCGGAACCGAGGATATCTACAAGATATACGCGGAAAGCTTCAAGGGCCGCGACCACCTTGCGCAGATCCAGCAGGCGGCACAGGAGATTGTCGCCGCGGCATTCAAACGGTTATAGGCAGCGGCCGGACAGTTTTTGGACGCATATGTGCAGTGCATCGATTTTTATAACGCTATCCGGGGCCTGTGAATGGATTCTTCCGCACCATGGACAATCGTGCTGATCGACGATGAAAAGGACATCCGCGATGTTGTGCGCATAACCCTTGAAGATGCCGGATATATTGTTTACACCGCATCGGACGGCAAAATCGGGCTGGAAACAATTCGCGAGACAGGGCCTGAAATTGTCATAACCGACATCCGCATGCCGGTCATGGGGGGGCTTGCGGTCCTGGAGGCCGTAAAGCAGGAACTGCCCGAAACCGAGGTGATCATTATCACCGCTTTTGCGGACATGGACCTGGCCATAAAAGCCCTGCAGCTCGATGCAAGCGACTTCGTGACCAAACCGCTCAATTCGGACGCCATTCACCTGGCGCTGAAACGCGCCATAGAGCGCTACACCTCCCGGAAAAAGAAGATTGAGGACCAGGCCCGGATACTTCAGCAGGACAAGATGATTTCCCTGGGCCGCCTTGCGGCGAGCGTGGTTCATGAAATCAACAACCCGCTGTCCGGTATCCTCAATTACGTGAGGCTCATGAAGCGGACGATGGAAAAGGGGAACATGGACAGTGCGCGGCTTGAAAAATATGCACGCTACCTTGACATCGTGGACCGCGAGATCAGCCGCTGCGCTCACATTACCGGAAACCTCCTGGCCTATACCCGAAAGTCGCCGCCGTCATTTGAAGCCGTATCCGTGAAGGACCTGCTGGATCGATGCATCGTGCTTTGCGCCCATAAGCTCGAGCTCCAGAAAATCGAGATCCATACGGCGATTCCAGCACAATTGCCGGAGGTCCGCGGGGACTTCAACCAGCTCCAGCAGTGTGTGCTCAACCTCATCTTCAATGCCATCGATGCAATGCCAATGGGGGGGCGTTTGACCCTGACAGCGGGGTTCGACCCACCGTCCGCCATGATGTTTCTGGATGTCGCGGATACCGGGCCGGGGATCCGGGATGCGGAACTGCCGCACATTTTCGATCCGTTTTACACGACCAAGGAGAAAGGCTACGGGGTGGGGTTGGGATTGTCTACGGTAAAGGAAATCATGCAGCGCCACGGCGGCGATACCCGGGTGCAGGCCACCAATGAAAACGGGAGCGTTTTTCGGTTGACGCTGCCGGTCAGTTTTCCACCACATCACGATTGACGACTTCGTAAAAAGTCCAATATCTGCGTTACGCGCGATTTCCGAAGAAATTCATCACGCCTTGGCGTGACTCAATTCTTCGAAAATCGCGCAAGCCTTGATCTTGGACTTTTTACAAAGTCGTCCGGTCGCGACTTTTTACGAGACTATCACGATTGACGGATATGCCGTAGCGTTTGATCCGGTTCCAGACCGTCACCCGGGAGACCCCTAAAATCTCCGCAGCCCTGGACTGGTTGCCCCCGGCGTTCCTGAGTGCGTCGATCAATTGCTGTTTTTTGCTTTCGTCCCGGTTTACGGCGGTTATTTTTGGAGGGTCGTTTTTTTGTGCCCTGCCGTGAATAATGTCGGGGGGGAGGTGTTCCGGCCGGATCAGTTTTTCATCGCAGGTGACAAACCCGTATTCAAAAGCGCTTTTCAATTCCCGCACATTGCCCGGCCAGGAATGGTTGACAAGGACTTCCATCGCCGCATTGGAAATGCCTTCTACGGGCTTGTTGCTTTTTAAGCGGTTGCGCTGGAAAAAAGCATCCGCGAGCAGGGATATGTCCCCGCCCCGGTCCCTCAATGGCGGCACCCATATGGGAATCACATTGATCCGGTAGAACAGGTCGTCCCTGAACACGCCGTCCGCCATGAGCTTCTGAAGGTCCCGGTTGGTGGCGGTGATAATCCGCACATTGATCCTCACTTCACGGTTGTCCCCCACGCGTTCGATCACCTGGTCTTCAAGCACCCGCAGGAGCTTGACCTGTGTGGACAGGGGCAGGTCACCGATTTCGTCCAGGAAAATGGTGCCGTTTTTCGCGGCTTCAAACCGGCCCATGCGGTCCTGGAGGGCGCCTGTAAACGCCCCTTTCCGGTGCCCGAAAAGCTCGCTTTCCAGGAGGGATTCGTTTAATGCGGCGCAATTCACTTTTACGTAAGGATTTTCATTGCGGCTGCTGATGTCGTGGATTGCCCGGGCGACCAGTTCCTTGCCGGTCCCGCTGTCGCC
The DNA here is from genome assembly GCA_003551985.1 of Desulfobacteraceae bacterium. The sequence continues at coordinate 3,982 of PUOB01000281.1, forward strand.
GAAAATAATCACGGGTGCGTCGGACCGGGCAGCATTGTCAATCAGGTCGTACACCTGCTGCATGGGCAGGGAATTGCCCAGAAGGCCGTGAAAGCCGTTTTCCGAGCACAACTCGCTGCGAAGGGCGCTGATCTGCGTTTCCTTTTCAGCCAACTCGGAGATGTCGGTCAGGGTTTCCACCGCGCCAATGACATTATTGTCGCCGTCCCTCAAAATGGACGCATTTTTTAAGACCGGGATCATTTCCCGGTTTTTCGTCTGTATCACCGCTTCGCGCATTTCGAGAAAACCTTTTTTAAACAGGTGGCACCAGTGTTCGCCGTTTCTGTCCAGCACCACTTCGCAAATGTCGCAGTTGAGCGTGGTGCAGGGCTTTCCAAGGAGCTCGTCCCTGTTGTAGCCGGTAATATCGGACATGGCGCGGTTGACGGAAACGATCACCCCTCGCTTGTCTACAATCATGACCCCGTCCTTGATGGTATCCACCACGGTTTTCCAGTATATGTTCAGGTCCTTTTCGTGCATGGTCAATCCTTGTCAATAAGCGCCTGGTAAAAAAAATGCCGGTTAGTGGGCTGCCTGTCCGGCCGCCCTCACAGCCCCGGGCGAATGGTTATTCGCCCCTACGAAAGAACAGCCAAGGGGTGTAGGGGCGAAAAATCTTTCGCCCGCATAATCCCGCATAAGCCAATGTTCATTGCCGTAGGGGCGAAAAATCTTTCGCCCGAACCGGTTGTGTTAAAAATTTAACAATTGTTTAGTGTTAAGATTAAACAATTTAACACTCATATGCAACAAAAATCGGCCTTAAAACCGGGCTCAACACGATAAAAGCGCCCAAAATACGACCTTGCCCGTCGGTGGCACCCAATTTGCAATGACAATATGCAGAAAACAATATGCAGAAAAGTGGCAAACCGAATTACATGGAAGACACTTGTTAAGGATGAATGCGTTGAATCGGAAAGCGGATCACACACTCGACCTGAGGGGTTTTATTTTACCGATTGCCCTGTTGAAGGTCAGCCAGGTATTTCGCGAGATGCTGCCGGAGCAGACGCTTGAAATCCTCTGTCATGATTCAGAAACGCAAGACGACCTGTTGAAAATTCTGCCCTCATATTCCTGTGAATTGATATCGGCGGAGGAGGCTGGAAATGGTGGTATGTTCAAATTTCAAATGAAGAAAAAAAAAATTTGACGGCAAAGTAAAATGTCCAATATCTGCGTTACGCGCAAACCCTCAGAATTTTATCACGCCTTGGCGTGACTGCATTCTTCGGGATTGCGCAAGCCTTGATCTTGTCACGCCTTGGCGTGATTACTTTGCCGTCCAAAGCGACTTTTTACGAGACTATCAATTTTAAGGAAGCGGAAATGAGCATAAAAATAGGATGCTACGTATGTCACTGCGGTATCAACATTGCCGGGAAGGTGCGTGTTGAAGAGGTCGCCGGTTTTGCCCAAACGCTTCAATCCGTTGTGATTGCCAGGGACTACAAGTTCATGTGTTCCGACCCCGGCCAGGAAATGATCGAAAAAGACATCCGTGAGTACGGCCTCAACCGGGTAGTGGTGGCGTCCTGTTCTCCGCGTCTGCATGAAAAGACCTTCCAGGGGGTGTGTCAGCGCGCCGGCATCAATCCCTATTACTTTCAGATGGCATCGGTCCGGGAGCAGGTATCCTGGGTCACCACGGACGAGGATGCAGCCACGCGAAAAGCCAAAACCCAGGTTGCTGCCGCCGTCAACCGGGTTTGTCATCACGAAAAGCTGGAAACCCGGGAGGTGTCGGTCCATCCCGATATCATGGTCGTGGGCGCAGGCATCGCCGGCATGCAGGCAGCCCTTGATATCGGCAGAGCGGGAAACAAGGTCTATCTCGTTGAAAAGGCGCCGACCATCGGCGGGCATATGCTCCAGTTCGACAAGACATTTCCGACCCTTGACTGTGCGGCGTGTATCGGCACGCCCGTCATGGTGGAGGTCGGACAGCAGCCCAATATCAATTTGATGACCTATTCCGAAGTCTCGGATGTGACCGGGTACATCGGAAACTACAATGTCACCGTCCACCGGAAGCCCCGATACGTGACCGAGGGCGCTTGCACCGGGTGCGGGGAATGCGAAAAAGTCTGCCCCATTACCCGTCCCAGCGAGTGGGATGTGGGCCTCAAGGAGCGCCATGCGATTTACCGATCCTTTCCCCAGGCCGTGCCCATCGCCTACGTGATCGACAAAAAGGGGACCGCGCCCTGCAAGGCGACCTGTCCGGCACACGTCTCCATCCAGGGATACATCGCGCTCATGAACCAGGGCAAATACCGTGAAGCCCTTTCTTTGTTCCGGCAGGACCATCCGTTTCCGGCGGTCTGCGGTCGTGTGTGCCACCATCCCTGCGAGGGGGAGTGCACGCGAAACGAGGTGGATGAACCTCTTGCGATCCGGGAACTCCACCGGTTTCTGGCCGACTGGGGCATGGCTGAAGGCGTGGATGCCGCCGAAGAGGCGCCCGCGCCCGGCGACGAAAAGGTGGCCGTCATCGGTTCCGGACCGGCCGGTCTTTCCGCGGCGTATTTCCTCGCCCGCAAGGGCTATTCCGTCACCATATATGAAAAGCTCCCGGTAGCCGGCGGCATGATGGCCGTGGGCATCCCGGAGTACCGTCTGCCAAGAGACGTTCTGGCCCACGAAATTTCCCTGATTGAAAAAATGGGGGTCGCCATTGAAACCAACATGGCCTTTGGCGCTGACGTGACCCTGGAAAGCCTGAAAAACGATGGGTTCAAGGCTGTGTTCATGGCGGTTGGGCTGCATGCGGGCAGAAAACTCGGCATTGAAAACGAAGATATCGACGGGGTTCTCCAGGGCGTCGATTTCCTGAGGGACGTTTCCATGGGAAAAGACGTCGATATCGGAAAAGAGGTGCTCGTTATCGGCGGCGGCAACGTGGCCGTGGACGTGGCGCTCACCGCAAAGCGCAAGGGCGCCGGGAGTGTCACCATGATCTGCCTGGAAAGACGCGAGGAAATGCCGGCCTGGGAGCATGAGATCAAAGACGCCGTTGAAGAGGGGATTCACATCGTCAACAGCTTCGGGCCGAAGTCCTTTTACATCGACAATGCATCAGGCCGGGTATCCGGGATCGAGTTCAAGACCTGCACCGCCGTTTTCGACGAAGAGGGCCGCTTCCGCCCGTCCTTTGACGAGGACGCCTGCCAGCCGTACTTTGCCGACACCGTCATCATCGCCATCGGCCAGGCGGCGGACCTTGATTTTGCCGACGCCCAGCAGGTATCCGTTTCGCCGAAAGGCGGCCTGGAAGCCGATCCGGTCACGCTTCAGACGCCGTTGGAATGGGTATTTGCCGGAGGGGACGTGTTTTACGGCCCCAAATCGGTGGTGGACGCGGTAGCCTGCGGCAAGGAAGCGGCAGAGAGCATATACCGCTACATCAACGGCATGGACCTTTACGAAGGACGGGAAAAGCAGTGGGATTTTGCCAGGCCGGAGATCCCTGCGGAAACCGTCAAGGATATCCGTCAGGCGCGGGAATCGACCGAATGCCTGGATCCCGCCGAGCGGATCACCGGCTTCTGCGAGGTCTACGCGGGGTACAGCGAGGCGCAGGCGCTCCGGGAAGCCTCGCGCTGCCTGGAATGCGCTGTGTGTTCCGAGTGCTACGAATGCCTTAAGGCCTGCCAGCCCAATGCCATAAACCACGAAATGCAGCCCGAGGACCGGGAACTCAAGGTGGGCAGCGTAATCATCGCCACCGGTTTCGACCTTATGGATGCGGCGCAGCTCAAGCAGTATGGGTACGGCAAGTATCCCAACGTGTTTACGAGCATCGAGTTCGAACGGCTCAACAACGCCACCGGCCCCACCGGCGGGCAGATCCTCATGAAAAACGACAAGGGAGAGTTTGAGGGAAAGCCGAAAAGCGTGGCATTGATCCACTGCGTCGGGAGCCGGGATAGCAATTACCATGAGTACTGCTCCCGGGTCTGCTGCATGTACGCCCTCAAGTACTCCCACCTGATCAAGGAGAAGGTGGGCCACGACACCGAGGTCTATGACTTTTATATTGATATGCGCTGCTTCGGCAAGGGGTACGAGGAATTTTACCGCCGATGCCAGGAGGAGGGGACCAATTTTATTCGCGGCAAGGTCGCGGAGATTACAAACAAGGCCGTCAAGCCGGCGGAAGAAGGAAAAATGATCGCCATCGCCGAAGACACGCTGCTGAACAAGCGCATCCGGGTGCCGGTGGACATGGTCGTGCTGTGCATGGCCATGGAGGCGCGGCCGGATGCCAATGAGATCTGCCGCCTGTTTGGCATCAGCCAGGGCAAGGACGGATTTTTCCTTGAAGAGCACCCCAAGCTCGGGCCGCTTTCCACGTCAACGGACGGTATTTTCCTGGCGGGTGCATGCCAGAGCGCCAAGGATATTCCGGATACCACCGCGCAGGCGTCCGGGGCTGCGGCAAAAGCACTGTCCCTTGCGCATAGGGGCGTGGTCGAAGTGCCTTCGGCGATATCGCACATCGATGCGGATATATGCGCCGGATGCCAAGTCTGTATCGGGCTTTGCGCATACGGCGCCATCGAATTCGATGCGCGCCGCGGCATTTCCGTGGTCAATGAAGCCCTTTGCAAGGGCTGCGGCAGCTGTTCCGGGTTCTGCCCGAGCAACGCCGCCCAGGTGCGGCATTTCAAGCCCGGCCAGCTGATGGCCGAACTCGAGGGGATCATCGACACGATACACGCCGTCGGGCTATAGGATGTGCCCACGAAGGCGGCGCATCATCGACGCTGAATAAAAACCGGAGGAAATTTCCATGGAAGATTTTGAACCGACCATCATCGCTTTTGTATGCAACTGGTGTACATATACGGCGGCGGACCTCGCAGGGACGTCACGGCAGTCATACCCCACCAATGTCCGCCTGATCCGGGTCATGTGCACGGGGATGGTGGACCCGAAATATATTATAAAAGCCTTTTTGGAAGGGGCTGACGCGGTTCTTGTCAGCGGCTGCCATCCCGGGGACTGCCATTATATCAACGGCAACTTCAAGGCGCGCCGGCGCATGAAGCTGCTCAAAGCCATTCTGCCCCAGTACGGGTTTGATGAGCAGCGGCTCAAACTCACGTGGATCGGGGCCTCCGACGGCATCCAGTTTGCCCGGACGATACGGGACATGGTCGG
>PUOB01000389.1 GCA_003551985.1 Desulfobacteraceae bacterium
CAAAACACCTTGTTGGTGGTTTCAAACCATTCCACCTGCTCGGCGATTTTTCTTTCGATTTCCTCGATCACGTCACTTTCAAGCCGCCAGTCCTTGAACAACTCAAATATTTTACGGTTGCGGCGGCGAATGGAACGCGTGACCCGGCGCTGTTCATCAGCAGGCATATCCTCTGAAAACAACCGTTCACGAAGATGCTGATTTTCGGCATCAATGGCTTTGATCCGGTCGATTGTTTCGAGAAATTTTTCAATCTGGATGGATTCATCGACGATGGTGTCGCCTTCGTCAATATCGCGCAGCACATGCTTGGGACGCAAAGTGCCGGCCGCAATCTGTTCACCGAGATTGATAATGCTGTCCACGCCCAGGGTGGATTCCAGCATTGATTTTAAAACCTCCTGCTCCCCGAACTCGATCTTCTTGGCGATTTCAACCTCGCCTTCCCTCGAAAGCAGGGTCACCATGCCCATTTCCCGCAGATACATTTTAACCGGATCATTGACGGATTGAAATGTAGACGCCTCTTCAACTTCAGCAGGCTCAGCCGCATTGTCGCTGGCGCCCTTCTTGGATCTCGACGATTCGCTCTTTTTCTTCTGAACCACCTCGATATCCAGATCGTCGAACCACATCAGCGTTTCATCGATCTGTTCAGGCGACATCATTTCCTCGGGCAGCGCCTCGCTGATCTGGTCATAGGTCAGGTATCCCTGCGCTTTCCCCTTTGAGACCAGCTCATTGAATTTTTCTTTTTCGGCGCCCTGTTCTTCCGCCTTTTTTGTGGATTTTTTTGCCATTGAACAAGCCTCCTCCTGGTATAAATTATACAGAACGGACATTTTCCGGTTATTTTGTTATTTCCGGTTTGCCATCTGGTTTTGTCTTTCATTTAAAAGCTTTATGACAAGACCTTGATCACCGCTTTGCTCGGCTGCACGGATGCGGTCGAGCAGGTCGTTTTTTCGGCGGCTCTTGGCCTTGAAAAACTGGGACAGCAGCATATGGCAGCTCTGGTCTTCCCACAGCGCATCGTCAATGCATAGTGATGCAACAAGCTGGCGCTGACTTTCATCCTCCAGGCGATTTATAAATTCCGCGACGCCGCCAACCTCGTGGGGGTATATTCCCAGTATACGCTCACCGATTGTTTTCAAACGGATGTCTTCAAAATATTCGAGTACGTCTTGTTTCCGGATCTCCTCTATAATGCCGGGATATTGAAGCATCATGGCGACAACCCGGGATTCGAAACGATCAATCGCCGATGGCTTATGGGGCGTCCGGTTATCCACGGCTTTGGGTTTATCCTGCGCCTGCGCCACTTTCTCCAGGATCGTGGTTTCGTCAACGCCTAGCTTCTCGGCGAGATATTGAATATATATTGATCTTGCCGTACTGTCCGTGATCTGCGCCAAAGGCTGGGACATTTCCGTTATTATACGAATCTTCCCTTCAATGGAAAGGCCGTTGCGATCGATTGCGGACTGCACCTGGAAATCAACCAATCCCAAGGCTTTTTCTGCGATTTTAAAGAACGCATCCGCACCCTGCTCAAACAGCAATGAGTCCGGGTCGTGACCTTCGGGCAAAAGCACTACGGCCGCTTCCATCCCCTCGTCCATGAATATGCCGGTGGTCCTGTGGGCCGCCTTGATCCCTGCCTCGTCGGAATCAAACACCAGAAAGGCTTTTTTCGCATACCCCTTGAGGCGGCGGACATGATCACGGGTCAAAGACGTGCCCAAAGTCGCCACGGCATTGCCGATGCCGAACTGGTGCATCGTAAGCAGGTCAAAATACCCCTCAACGACAAACACAACCTGTTCCCGGCGGCATTGTTCCCTTGCCGCGTGCAGGCCGTAGAGGATGCGCCGCTTGTTATAAACAGGCGTTTCAGGGGAGTTGAGGTATTTGGGCTTGGCATCGTCGAGCACCCTGCCGCCGAATCCGACCACCTGGCTGGTGGTGTCAAAAATCGGAAAAACAATCCGGTTTCGGAACCGGTCATAATATCCGTTTTTGGACCGCGGGATGACAAGACCCGCTTTTTCAGCCATGGCCATGGGTATTCCGGATCGATTCAAAAATGTTGCCAGACCGTCCCATTCGGCCGGTGCGAACCCCAACCCGAAGTTGTCCACCAGCGCCCGTCGGATGTTTCTTCCCTTAAGGTAACGCCGGGCCTCCACGCCTTCAGCACTTTTCAGGAGTTTGTCCATGTAAAAGGCCATGGCTTTTCGGTTGATGTCAAGCAGGCGTTCTCGTTGGGATGCTTGTATTTTTTCCTGGTCGGTCATCCGGCGGGACGGCAACGGAATACTGTATTGCCTGGAAAGGGTTTCCACGGCTTCAGGAAAGCTCATGTTTTCGTAAAACATCAAAAAATTAAAAACATTGCCGCCCGTACCGCAACCGAAACAATGAAATATCTGCTTTGAGGGACTGACGGTAAAAGAGGGCGTTTTTTCTGTATGAAAAGGGCAAAGCCCGGTATAATCCTTACCCGATTTTTTCAATTGAACGCGCGAGGAGATAACGTCCACTATATCCGCAGCATTCTTGATCTCTGTGAGCTTGTCTTCAGGAACGTGCAGGGACAACCAGCTTACCTCCGGTATCCTACCAAAAATTCATTCTGGCTGGAAATTTCCGGATATTATATTCTTCATAATTCCGGCAATTTTCAAAAACTTGCGGATAATGGACGCTACCGCCTGCAATCCATCATGGCTAAACCGAATTAATATAATGCACACTGAAATTTTTGTCAAACCGGTTTTACCGGTTTTTCAGCCAGGCCAATGCCGTCTTCAAATCCAGGCTGCCGTCGTAAATGGCCCTTCCCGTTATGACCCCTACAACGCCGTCGGCTTCCAGCGGGACAAGGTTTTCAATATCCGCCATTGAAGAAACCCCGCCCGAGGCGACCACATCGATATTGACGGCCATGGCCAATTGACGGGTCGCTTCAATATTCGGGCCGCTTCTCATTCCGTCCCTTTCGATATCGGTGAAGTTTATGGCGGCAACACCGATGTCCTCGAATTGCTTGCCCAACTCGACCGCGGAAACGCCGGTCGTTTGGGTCCAGCCTTCGATGGCGACCATGCCGTTTCTTGCATCGATGCCAACGACGATCCTTCCCGGCCACTCGTTGCACGCGCTTTTTACCAAAGCCGGGTTATTGACGGCCTCGCTGCCGATAACCACCCGGTCAATACCCAGATCAAAGTATATGCGGATGGTTTCGGTGCTGCGCACACCGCCCCCCACCTGTATGGGAATGTCGACCCGCTCCGCAATCCGTCGTATGGCGTCAAGATTTCCGGGGCGCTTTTCAATCGCCCCGTCAAGATCCACCACGTGCAGGCGTTCGGCACCTTCCGATTCCCACCGGAGGGCCATGGCGGACGGATCATCGGAAAAAACGGTTTCCTTGTCCATTTCGCCCTGGAGGAGTCGGACGCAGCGCCCCTGTTTTATATCTATTGCGGGAATGATGATCATGCCTGTCTCCGATTGATCAGAAATTATAGTTTTCCCTTTGAAGAGTGTACGTCGGAAATACGCGAATCCAGCCGGGTGGCAGCGTCGAGGGACCTGGCAAAAGACTTGAAAACCGATTCGGTGACGTGGTGGTCGTTTTCGCCATATTCCACGTGGATGTGCAGGTTCATCGCGGCTTCCATTGAAATCGCCCTGAAGAATTCCTTTGCAAGGTGGATGTTGAAGCCGCTATCGGACATGATCGTATCGGGCAATCGGTAAACCAGAAAAGGCCTGCCGGACAAATCAATCGCCGCAGCGCTTATGGCATCATCCATGGGGGTAACGGCATACCCGTAGCGGACGATCCCTTTTTTGTCGCCAAGAGCGGATTTAATGGCCCCGCCGATTACGATGCCCACGTCCTCAACGGTATGATGATAATCCACATGGGTGTCTCCGGCGGCTTTCAGCGTTAAATCAAAAAACCCATGAACGGCAAAAAGCGCAAGCATATGATCAAAAAACCCGATTCCGGTTGAAATATCGTGTCCGCCGGCACCATCGATATTTAAATTTATTATAATTTCAGTTTCTTTTGTTTTTCTTTCAAGATTTGCAGTCCGTTGCATTATCTTCATTCCTGACTGTTTGTCTGCATGTGAGTATGGGTCATTAAGAAAAGCTGGGCTTTGTCGATGGGTTATGAGGCGCGAATCATACCGGTTGCCGGAAAAAGCATTGGACAACATACCTTATACCCGGCTTGCAGTCGCTTGTCAAGAAAACAGAACCCCTCTAAACAGCAAGAAATCGTGTTATTGTTGAATACCTTTTTTCCAGTACTGCTTATAAACATACAATAAGGCGCAATAACCGACAGTCAAGGATCCACGGCATTATTTGCGCCGCCTGTCTCCGTCGGGCCGAAGCTTAAAAACCGGGCGGCGACAGTATCTCCGTTCGGGAAAGATAAAACACATAGATGCCGGCCAGGAGGCCCTGCAAGGTTCCCCATGCGATATCCACCACGGTGATGGATACCGGATACCCTCTTATAAATGACAGGTTGGTCAGGTCATATGTACAATAGAGAACAAACCCGGAAAAGGCGCCTATGCCGACGGCAACAACCAGGCGCGGGTCCACCATGATCCCAAGTGAAATAAAGACCGCAAGGCCGGTTGCAATGATTGCCTGGGCAAGGATGCCAGCGGGCAGGTTGAACACGATTCGCCCGCTTTCAACGGACGCCAGGTAGCTCATGTGCCTGAAATACAAGTTTTTTGCGATAACAGCGAGCCATATCATATCGAGCAGGATGAAGATGACAACCGATATTCCGGCCACCTTGAAAAACGCAGGGGAAAAAAAATAGTCCATTTTTCGGTTTCCTTTTTTTATGGTTAATTCGAGTGTTATGATTACTTTAAAATAAACGCGGCGTGCGTCTTTTTCAAGACGTCTTATATTGTGCGACCGCCAGTGGAAGAAGACAGAGAATGAAAGGCCCGATATGGACACGATTGTTTTATTTGCCATAAATCTGGCTGCGGTTGCGGGATTTATGTCAGCCGGCTGGCTCATCAGCCTGCTGCTCAAAAATGCCGCCATTGCCGACGCCTTGTGGGGGCTGGGCTTCGTGCTCGTTGCCTGGCTGACGTTTTTCCAGGCGGACGGCTTTTTCCAGCGGAAGCTTCTGCTTGCCCTGCTGGTTACCATCTGGGGCCTGCGCCTGTTTCTCCATATTGCCGCACGCAGCCGGGGAAAAGGCGAGGATCCCCGGTATGCCGCGTGGCGGGCGCAATACGGACAGCGGTTCTGGCTGGTGAGCCTCTACAAGGTATTTTTGATACAGGCACTTTTTCTCTGGGTCATTGCCATCGGCGTTCAGTACGGCCAGGTTGCCGAAACGCCCGCCCGACTGACATGGCTGGATGCAGCCGGTCTTGGACTCTGGCTTGCCGGTATCATCATCGAGTCCGTGGCGGATTACCAGTTGAAACGCTTTCTTGAGAACCCTGAAAACCGGGGCCGGGTGATGAATCGCGGCCTCTGGCGCTACAGCCGGCACCCCAACTATTTCGGCGAATCCCTTGTATGGTGGGGAATATTTGTTATAGTGGTTTCGGCGCCATGGGGATTTTTGACCATTGTCAGCCCGGTGGTGATTACTTATACCCTCTTGCGACTGACCGGGGTGACGCTCATGGAGCAGACCGAGTTTTCCGACAACCCGGAATACCAGGCATACATCCGGCGGACCAGCGCGTTTGTGCCCTGGTTTCCAAAAACTCGCCATCAGAAATGAGGAGCTGGCATAATGGCGCATGAAAACGATCTGGACATTGCGGTGGCGGGTGGCGGGGTGGCCGGTATTGTCGCCGCGTACCTGCTGAGCCGGCGACACCGGGTGACCCTGTATGAAAAAAACGACTACGTAGGCGGCCATACCCACACCCTCGACGTGGATGAGGAAAACGGCGCAAGTACATGCGTGGATACGGGATTCATTGTTTTCAATGACCGCACCTATCCGAACTTTATTCGTTTTATTGAGCAGTTGGGCGTAGCCCGTTGCAAAAGCAATATGTCGTTTACATACTGGGATCCCCGCAGCGGGTTTACATACAACACGACCCGCCCTTTTGCCGACAAAAAAAACCTTCTGCGGCCGTCTTTCTATCGCCTGCTTTTCGAGATCGACCGTTTCAACCGAACGACGAGGCGGTGGCTTTCACAAAATCGCCTGCGCGGTTTGACCCTTGGGGAATATTTACGGCGGGCCGGATTTTCCGAGGCATTGGCCAGGCATTACGTCACACCCGTAAGCGCCGCCATCTGGTCCACCGGCGAGCGGGATATGCTTGATTTTCCGGCAGATACGTTCGGCCGGTTCTTTGAAAACCACGGACTTCTGTCCTTCTTTGGCCAGCCCCGGTGGTATACGATCAAGGGGGGCAGCCATGAGTATGTCAAGGCGTTTTTAAAAACCTTTTCAGGCAACGTGTACAGCGGCCGACCGGTCAAAAAAATCGCCCGTGAAAACGGACGGGTGCGGTTATGGACCGACGGGGCCGAAGCGGTTCATGACAAGGTGGTGATCGCCGCCCATGCGGACGAGGCCCTGGCAATGCTGGCGGACCCTTCGGATGCCGAGGTCCGGCTCCTTTCACCATGGCGGTATGCCCAAAACCGCGTCATCCTGCACCAGGATGTCAGCTGCCTCCCGCCGCTGCAGGGGGCATGGGGCGCATGGAATTACACGCAGGAAGCAGAAAAGGCCGCCCGCGGCCCCGCGACCCTGACCTATTACATGAACCGGCTGCAGCAGTTGGCATCCAGCCGTCACTACTGCGTGACCCTGAACCCGGACCGCCCCCTTGACGCCGGCCGGATTATCGCGGACCTGAATTACGCGCATCCCATGTTCGGCGAAGACGCCGTGGCCACCCAGAGGGAACTGCCGGGATTAAACGGCGCAAACAACACCTGGTTTTGCGGCAGCTATTTCCGCTACGGCTTTCACGAAGACGCGGTCATGTCGGCCGTTGCTGTGGGGGAGGACTTCGGAATACCATTATGAAATCGAAAATCTATACAGGTTTTGTGGAGCATACCCGCCACCTTCCAGTGTATCATCATTTTCAATACCCGGTGTACATGTACGCCCTTGACCTGGACGAACTGGTGCTGCTGGACAAAAAGCTGCCCTTTTTCGGCTACAACCGCATGAGGCCGGCATCTATATATGATTCTGATTACTTAGAGGCGCGTCCCGGCGGTATACGCGAGAAGCTCCTTGATTTTCTGCCCGGCCAGGAGAGGGCCAGGGTCGCATCCATTATGCTGATTACCCAGGCGAGGTACTTTCATTACGTGTTCAACCCGGTCTGTTTTTATTACTGCTTCGATCGTCGCGGAGAGGTGGTTCAGGTCGTGGTGGAGGTCAGCAACACCTACGGGGAGCGGCACATCTATCTACCGGAAGCCGTCCCCGGCGTTCACGGCGGGGCATCGGCAGGCGAAATACGGCAATACACCGCTCGAAAAGCCTTTCATGTGTCGCCGTTTAACGACATGTCCGGCCAATACGATTTTTTTTTCACGCCACCGAAAGAAACGCTGGATGTTCAGATCAACCTGGGCCGGGACGGCGAAAAAATTTTTGAGGCGCGTTTATGGGGGAGCGGGCGCGAGTTGACCCGTGCGGGGCATCTTGCAGTGCTTCTTCGTCATCCGGTTGCGGCGCATCTGACCATGCCCCGAATCATTTTCGAAGCCCTTCGCCTTTACTACCGGAAACATATGCCGTGGTATGACAAGCCGGCCCCGGCCGATTCCATGACCATCCGGCACAAACGGTAACCATCCGGCGCAAACGTTAACCGGAGGCGTTGAAAGCGCTTCTACGCCTCATAGAGAAACCCCCTGTCCATGGGATAATCGGTCGTGTTGCCCTTGGAAAACGTAATCTGGTAAAGCCGCAAAACCGAATTTTTGACGCGGAAGAACTCGGCGCAGAAATGAAGATACGTTCGCCATGTCCTTCGGAACCGCTCGTCGAACAACGCCGGATTGAACCGGTTGATCATCTCCCAGTTTGCATCGAAGGTCGCCGCCCATTCATCTAAGGTCAGGGCGTAGTGGCGCCGCAGGTTTTCAATATCGAGTATTTCAAGGCCGTGGACGGCCATCAGGTCGATGGTTTCGGTGAGGCCGGGCAGGTACCCCCCGGGGAAAATATGTTTCCGGATGAAGAAGTCGGTCTCCATGGGGCGGTCATGGGCGATGAAATGGAGCAGGCCAATCCCTCCGGGCCTGAGGCATTTCGCCATGGACCGGATCCAGTCCTCCAACTGCCCCTTGCCCGCGTGTTCGTATACGCCCAGGGATGCGTACTTGTCAAAGGTCCCGGACACCTCCCGGAAATCCTTTTCCTGGATTGTGATTTTGTCTTCGATGCCTTCCTGCCGCGCCTTGTCCATCAGCCAGCGGTTCTGGTCGATCGTGGGGCTCAAATTGGTGCCTGCGGCGCCATAGTGCTTTACGGCGTGAAAAAGAAGGGAGCCCCAGCCGCCCCCCACATCGACCAGGTGCTCGCCCGGCTTGAGCCGCAGCTTGCGGCAGACGTGGTCGAGTTTGTTTTCCTGGGCCTCCCGCAGGCTCCGCGTGCCTTCCTTCCAGTAGGCGCAGGTATAGGTCATGGTGGGGTCCAGGTACTGCCAGAAGATGTCCGATCCGCGGTTGTAGTGGGCAAGGGCGTTTTTGACGCCCCGATGGCTTTTCCGGTTTCCGAACAGCAGTTCATGCCAACGGTTGCGGATACGGATAAGTGGGTGAAAAATACGCGTCTGCCGGGCGGTTTCTGCAAGCGGGGGCTCATTATCCGCAGCCGCGCGGATAATGGCCTTGAGATCGCCGTCAATCTCCACGCTGCCGTTGATGTAAGATTCGATCAGGCCCCA
>PUOB01000077.1 GCA_003551985.1 Desulfobacteraceae bacterium
CGGCTGCGATAAACAGGCAGATGACCGCAAATACGCATATAAATGGTGCCCTTTTCATTATTCCTCTCCTGGAAATAAAATAATACGTGCCGCCCTGCCATTTTTCTTTTTGTCAATAGATGACGGCTTCGTAAAAAGTCCAATATCTGCGTTACGCGCAATTTCTCAGAATTTCACGTACGCTAAGTACTCTGTATTCTTCGAAATTACGCAAGCCTTGATCTTGAACTTTTTACTTTGCCGTCCAAAAGCGACTTTTTACGAGACTATCAATAGATGACAGTCTCGTAAAAAGCCCGGAATGCAGGCTTGTGCAACCCTTGAAGAACGGTAGGGGCAAACACCCCATGGTGAATCAGGACAGGATGGCATCAAAATGCGCCGCCGATGGAAAACTCCCATCTGCCGGTATCCTCGTCTTCCTTCCGGTCGAGAATGTAACCTCTTTCGAGGCGGATTGGGCCAAGGGGTGAAAACCACCGGATACCGAAGCCGGCACTTTTTCTCAGGTTGTCGAGTTCGATGCTTTCCCCTGATTTATATACATCACCCGTGTCATGGAACACAACCCCCATTAAACCGGCCTGGCGAATAAGCGGAAAAATCAGCTCGGCGTTGAACTGAACATATTGTTCCCCGCCGACCTTCTGGGTAAATACCTCCCCGCCATCTTCAAATTCTTGCGTTGCGGAAACGCCCCGCCAGTCAAATCCGCGCATGGTATTGATGCCCCCCAGGTAAAACTTTTCATAGTCGGGCAGAAACCCCCTGGCTTCCCGCACATAACCGCCTTCCGCGTTCAAGAAAAACACGAACTCCCATACCAGGGGAAAGTAGCGGCCAAGCTGAAGCTCGAATTTGTCGAACCCGACGTCCCCGCCCAAACCGGCAAGCTCGTAGCTGAAGCGATGTCGCGAGCCTTCACTGGGGTTGATCCGGCGGTCACGGCTGTCGTAGCTGAGTCCCTGGGTCATGCTGACCGTCCTGAAAGCCCCTTCGTCTATAACGTCTTCGTAGATGAGGCTGACGCCGCTGATCTTACTGTAATCATGGCTATACGAGATAAACGCGCGGGTAAAATCGTATACCGGGTAAGAAAACCTGAGCTGCCCGCCCCTGGAGTCCCTTTCATAATCGTCATAGTCCCGCTCCCAGCTATAGATGCTGGCCCTGGCTGAAAGGGGAATGTCAAACAGCCACGGTTCGGTGAAGGAGAAGGAAAACTGCTGGGATTGTCCGCCCACCTGTCCCCGTAACTCCACGATCTGCCCGCGGCCCAGAAAATTTCTTTCCTCTACGGACGTCATCACGTAGACACTGTCAATCGCACTGTACCCGGCACCGAAGCTGAAACTCCCGGTCGGCTTCTCCTTGACGTCGATTTCCAGGTTCATCCGGTCGGGCGCATCGCCGGGCAGCGTTTGCACATCTATGTCTTCAAAGTAATCCAACCGGTAGAGGTTGCGCACGGAGCGTTGAAGGCCGCTGGCGCTGTAGAGCCCTTGTTCATGAACGTGCAGTTCCCGGCGAATCACCTTGTCCCGGGTTTTGGTGTTGCCGACGATATTGATTTCATCAAAATGCACGGGCTGGTTTTTCCGAATGTTGAAAAACAGGTCGATTTCTTCCTTTTCCGGATGCTTGCGGGTCTCGGGATAAATTTCGGCCATGGCATACCCCTGGTCCGCATACAGGTCCGTAAGCCTCATGATATCTTCCCTTAACACCGCCTGGTTGAAATAATCCTCCTGGTCAATGGCGATCATTTCCAGCAAATCCTCACGCGGGATGATCTTGTCACCCTGGATATCCACGCTGCCCATTTCAAAACGGGGGCCTTCCTCGATCCTGATGGTGATGAATATATCGTCACCGTCAAAGGTGACTTCCGGTTCGGCCACCCGCGCCTCGGCATACCCCCTGCTGTAATAAAACTGGGTCAGTCGCATGACGTCCTGCTCCAGGACATCCGGGTTCAACTCGCCGGACCGGGTGAGCCAGGAAAAAAATCCCCTTTCAGAAGTTTCCATCACTTTTTTCAAGGCTTTATCGTCAAAATCGCGGTTTCCCCGGATTTCTATTTCCTTGATCCGAACCTTGCGCCCCTCATCGATCACGAATTCGAGATTCCCCTGGTTCTGGGGCAATTCCTCGATTTCATAGGAAACCGATACATTGTGATAATTCTTCTCCTTGTAGAGGGATTCAATGCGGCGGACATTTCTGTTGATACGGTAAATATTAAGGATGGAGCCGGTTGAGATGTCGATGTTGTCCATCAGCTCGTCGTCGTCGTACGCCCTGTTTCCGGAAAAATTGATTTCCCGCACCGTGGGCTTTTCCTTGACCTTAAAAATGACGACATTACCGTCTTCCGTTTCCTCGAGGCGTACCTCGACATCATCGAAATACCCCATCTCATAGATCGCCGTCAAATCTTCGGACAGGGCATCGGCATCGTAGGCATCCCCCGCCTCTGTCTGCAGAACCCTGGCAATGGCGGCATCTTCTATCCGTTGGTTGCCTTCTATAACGACGGACTTGACAATCCCGCTTCCGGAGGCAAAAGCGCCCCCGATAAAAACCGTCAAGCCAACTGCCAGAAAAAATCCAATACGTAAAAGCATAAATATTCGTCCGCTCGATTATTTTGTTACGCCATATCCACGAGCTTTCCATCGTCAATGGTCATGGATCGCTGCATACACCTTGCCAGCTTCATGTTATGGGTGACGACCACCATCGTCATCTGCATTTCCCGGTTGAGGTCCACAAGAAATTCATGAATCTGGTCCGAATTTCTGCTGTCGAGGTTGCCGGTGGGTTCATCCGCGAGGAAAATCCGGGGATTCATGACCAGGGCACGGGCCAGTGCCACCCGCTGCTGCTCTCCGCCGGAAAGATCGTTGACCCGGTGGTAAAGACGGTCCTTCAAACCGACGCGCACCAGGATCGCCTCGGCTTCCGGCGCTATGGCCGGCTTTGCCACCCCGGCAATAAATCCGGGTATCATGACATTTTCCAGGGCTGTAAACTCGGCAAGAAGGTAATGAAACTGGAACACGAAGCCGATAGTCGTGTTTCTGAAATTTGCCAGGGCGCTGTTGCCCATGTCGAAAACATTTTTCCCTTTAAAGAAAAAATGCCCGCTATCCGGGGTGTCTAAGGCCCCCAGGATATGAAGGAGCGTGGACTTGCCGATTCCGGACTCCCCGACCACCGCGATACTTTCGCCCTGGTTTATTGAAAGATCGGCGCCTTTTAAAATTTCAATCGGGCTGCTATTATACTCATACCCCTTGGAAACCTTTGCCAGGCGTATAAGCGGCTCGTCAGCCGGAGATGACCCCGGGGATAACCCCGGCGATGACCCCGGTGCGTTTTCCATCCCCCGCTTTTTGGCCGTAAGTGTTGAATTATCCATATCGGATCGCCTCCACGGGGTTCAGCCGGGACGCTTTGTGCGCCGGGTAGAGGGTGGCCAGAAAACAAATGACCATCGCCGCACCGATAATGGTCAGCACATCGAAGAGCTCGATTTGCACCGGAATCGATGTAAAATAATAAACGTCGCCGGGAAGTTCAATGAATTTATAATGCTTGAGCAGCAGCCCCCCGGTAATGCCCAGCACGGTTCCCAGAAACGTGCCCACGGCGCCGATGATCATCCCCTTGAATACGAATATCTTCCGGATGCTTTGATCGGTCGCCCCCATCGCCTTTAATATGGCTATATCCCTGGTTTTGCTCATCACCAGCATAATAAGGGTGCTGGCGATATTAAACGCGGCCACCAGGACAATCAGGATCAAAATGATAAACATGACCTCTTTTTCCAGTTTCAAGGCCTGAAAAAAATTCTTGTGCAATTCCATCCAGTCAACAGACCGGTAGGAAAACCCCAAATGCTCGCTTATCCGGGATGAAACCCCATCAGCCTGGTAAATGTCGTCGATTTTGACGCCGATACCCGAGACGCTGTCGCCCGTATTCAAGAGATTCTGGGCGGATTCCAGGTGGATGTAGGCAAGGGATGCGTCGTATTCATGAAACCCCGATGCAAATACGCCCGTAACCTCGAAGCGGCTCATGGCCGGCATATGCCCGCCCGGGGACAGGATGCCGCGCTGGGAAATAATATATATGCTGTCTCCAGGGCTTACCCCCAGCCTGTTGGCAAGATTTTCCCCCAAAACGAGGCCCGGCACCCGGTGACCGGCTTCGGCCCCTTTGCCCGGCACGAGCTTTGCTTCCATCTCTTCGGAGGAAAGCCCCATTATTTCGGTGCCTTCGAAAGAAGGATCCAGCCCGCGAAGCATCGCCCCGGACATGCCCCCGGCCGATCTCAGCATCACCTGGGTTTCCATGAACGGAACAACCGACTGGACATCGAACCCCGTCTTGATTTCGTCGATTACCGACCGGTAGTTCTCAAACTGCTGACCGTGGTGTCGGATTACGATATGGGGTTCAACACCGAGGATTTTTGACTTGAAAAAGGATTCGGCGCCGGACATCACGGCAATCACGATAATAAGGGCCATTACCCCCACAGTGACGCCGGCCATGGAAAGCACGCTGATAAAAGAGATGAAGCCATGCTTTTGCCTGGATCTCAGATACCGCGCACCGATAAAATATTCAAAGGACATTTTCGCCCCTACGGGCATCCCCGTGCGATTTAATTCAGGTTTATTTTCGGTCCACCGGCTTTAAGTGCGGAAACAGTATCACATCACGTATGGAAGGCGAATCCGTCAAAAGCATCGCCAGCCGGTCGATGCCCACCCCCTCGCCGGCGGTGGGCGGCATTCCGTATTCGAGGGACTCGATATAATCCTCGTCAAGGGCGTAAACGGCGCCTTCTTCCATGTCCTTGTTTTCCATTTGCTGCAAAAAGCGATCTTTCTGATCGACCGGGTCGTTTAACTCCGAGAAACCGTTTGCAATTTCACGCCCAGCAATGAATAGTTCAAACCGGTCGGCGATATCGGGGTTTTCCCGGCTTCTTCGCGACAGGGGCGAGACTTCCACCGGATATTGGGTGATAAACGTCGGTTGTATCAAATGGGGCTCCACCAGGTTGTCGAAAAGTTTGGTAATCAGCTTTCCATGGCCCACCGGCGTCCCGTCGCCCCCTGTCGCTTTAATGCCTTTTTCCGCGGCAAAATCTCTTAATTTCCGGGGATCGCCTGTCATTTCCGGATCAACCCCCCCGATCGATTCAAGGGCGTCCAACAGGGTCATGCGGCGCCATTTTCCGCCGAAATCGATCTCCACCCCCTGGTATGTCACCCGGCTCGTACCGCAGACCTCAACCGCAACGCGGGCGACCATCTCTTCAGTCAGGGCCATCAAATCTTCGTAAGTGGCATAGGCCTGGTAAAACTCGAGCATGGTGAATTCTGGGTTATGCTGGGTGGATATCCCTTCATTTCTGAAATTGCGGTTGATTTCAAAAACCCGCTCAAAACCACCCACCACCAGCCGCTTCAGGTACAACTCCGGTGCGATGCGCAAATAAAGGTCAATCCCCAGTGCATTGTGATGCGTCTTGAACGGCCGGGCATCCGCGCCTCCCGGTATCGCCTGCATCATCGGGGTTTCCACCTCCATGAAATCCTTTTCGCCTAAAAATTTGCGAATAGCGGCCACCAAACGGGTTCTTTTCGTAAAAACCGCCCGGGTATCCGGATTCATGACAAGATCCAGGTACCTCTGGCGATATCGTTTTTCAGGATCCTTTAACCCATGAAATTTTTCCGGCAAAGGGCGATAGGATTTCGCCAGCAGCCGGAAATCCTCCGCAAGAATGGTTGTCTCCCCGGTTTTTGTTGTGAACAGCGAGCCCTCGACCCCTATGAAATCGCCGATATCAAGCTTCTTGAAAAAGCCGTAAAGCGCCTCGCCGACCTTATCCTGGCGAATATACGCCTGCATCTGCCCGGTGCGATCCCTGAGCCGTATAAAAGAAGACTTTCCGAAGCGGTTGATCGCCATGATCCGGCCCGCTATTGCGACGGTCCCCACCCGGGCGAACAAGTCCGCTTCCGGGGTCCCGGATTCCGGGGTGTCGCCTCCGATCCCGGAGGCGGCTTCAAAAACGCTTTCCACCGTGTGGGTGACATCAAAATCATTGGGAAAAAGGTCGGTGCCTATCCGCTTTAATTCATCGATCTTTTCACGGCGCTTTTCAATCACATCCCTTGGCTCTTCCATTTTATATATATGCTCCTTCAAGACGATCTCGTAAAAAATCATTTTTCGACGGCAACCCCGCCATGAGCCTCTGTCTGCCAAGCAATCAAAAGGCTTTTGAACGCCCTTGCTATCTTATATACAGGACAATGTCAAGCTTTCCGGGCAGGCATCACGAATGCCGCAAACCTTAGTGGACCCGGACACAAATACAGTGGCATTCGTGTCCGGAACCACTTCGCACATATTTTGCAGCCACTGGATCTGAATGGGGATTGACCGTCTCCCGGGCCCATTCAACCGGCCCGGGATTTGCCTGAAAAAGGAGAGCTTTTAAACTTCAATGTTGCCGTGGTGCCCTCTCCGGGTTGGGACTTGATGTCCACCAGCCCGCCGTAAAGCCCTGCGATCTGCTGGACCATGGAAAGACCAAGCCCTGTGCCCCTGGCTTTCGTCGAAAAAAACGGATCGAATATCGAATCGAGATTTTCCGGGGGGACGCCGATGCCATCGTCTTCAATGGTTATCTTTACGTATTCCTTTCCCACCGGTTGCACGGAAATATCGATTCTGCCGGTGCCATCTATGGCTTCGGCGGCGTTGTTCAAAAGATTCCAGAGCATCTGGCTCAAATGCTCCGGGTCAATGCGAATATAGTGCTTCGCAACAAGCCACGTCCTGACCTCGATCCTGTTTTGAAAAGACGGGTCTTCACGAAAAAGGGAGACGATTTCCCCTATTGCAAGGTCTATTCTGACATTCTGACTGTTGCCTGCCTGGGGCCGTGAAAACACGAGAAAATCGGTAACAAGAGCGCTAAGGCGGTCCGCTTCCCTTAAAACGATCCGCATCAACTTGTCATGGGTTGGATCATAAGCGATATTTTCCCGCAGCATCTGGATTGAACCGGTCAAGGAGGCCAGGGGGTTTTTGATTTCATGCGTGAGCCCGGCCGCCATTTCACCCACTGCGGCCAAGCGTTCCACGCGCTCCATCTGGTCCTCCATGGCCCACAGCTCCTGCTTCGCACGGCGCTCCTGTTCGGCCAGAAACCCGCTTAAAAAGGCAACGAGGTAGCAAGCGCCGATCACCATCATCAGCCTGAAAAGAACGCGCTGCCAGTCATCGCCTGAAATCATATCCCCGGCGGCCACTCCCAACGGCCGGATGAGTTCGAAATATTCCAGATCGACCATGATGCCAAACTGCAATGCGCACAGGGTTGCCACAACCATCCCGCCCCGGCGGTATATCACCATGGTCGAATAGATGATAACCAACAGGTAGAGAAATGTAAATACGCTGGCGGAAGCCCCGGTAACGAACAGGACCAGTGTTACACATACCGTGTCCGCCGCCACCTGGAAATAGGCAAAAGCAATCAGGCGGCGGATCCTCGGCAGCACAAGGGTATAGGCAAGGGAGATGACAAGCAGGCCGACGGACAGTGCGAAAAGGCAGGCGACCGATTCATCCGCCAGAAAAAGACTGGTATCGGGCTCCACAAGCGCGATGAACAAAGAGCCCAGCAGTATAACGGCAAACAGGGCGCGAAAAAAAATCAGCCACTTGATTTTCCTGTAGAGATCGTGCTCCGGTCTGCTTCGACGGATTGTCATATACGATTTTAGAGCGCCCCGGCCATCTGAAAAATGGGCAGGTACATGGAAATAACGAGACCGCCGATAACAATACCCAGAAAAACAAGCATGAAAGGCTCGATCATGGCCGTAAGGTTCTCGACGGCCTGGTCCACCTCTTCCTCATAAAAGTCGGCGATTTTTTCCATCATCGCGTCAACGGCGCCCGTGGACTCCCCGACAGCGATCATCTGGCACACCATGGGCGGGAAAACGCCCGTCCTGGAAAGGGGATCGGCAATGGTCTGCCCCTCGGCGATACTGGTGCGGACATTATACAGGGCATTTTCGATGGTCTTGTTGCCCGATGTTTTGGCCACGATGTCCAGGGCTTCCAGAATGGCCACCCCGCTTGACAGCATGGTTCCCATGGTCCGGGTAAACTTGGCCACCGCCACCTTGCGGATCAGTATACCGACCACCGGCAGTTTCAATATGGTTTCATCAAAAACAGCACGCCCCCGCTCCGTTTTCAGAAGGCGCCGGAAAGCGAAAATAAACAAAACAATGCCGATTATCAGGTAGAGTATGTTGTCTACCACAAAATCGCTCATGGCTATGACAATCAACGTAGGCCCCGGCAAGGCTTCACCGAAATCCGCGAACATCTCTTCAAAAACGGGGATGACGAACACCAGGATGACCGCAACGACGCCAATCGCAATGATAATGGTGACAAGGGGATAGGTCATGGCGCCCTTTACCTGGGCCCTCAGCTTGGCGGCCTTTTCCATATAAGCGGAAAGCCGCCTTAAAATCACGTCGAGGATACCGCCGGCCTCTCCTGCGGCGACCATGTTGACAAACAATTCGTCAAATTGATCGGGGTATTTCTTTAATGATTCCGCAAGTGTCTGGCCGCTTTCCACGGACGATTTGATATCCTTGAGCATTTTCTTGAAGGTCTTGTTGTCCTGCTGCGCCTGCAGAATGTCAAGGCA
>PUOB01000098.1 GCA_003551985.1 Desulfobacteraceae bacterium
CACGCACACAATCAATGCCAGCCCGTATTCGGGAAACAGCGACACCTGAAGGATAACCGACAACGGCAAGGTTTTCTGACTGCCCATAAAAATTACCGATTCCATGCGGCCGCGTCCGAGTGAAAAGAGCCGGGTTGCGGCAAATGCCGTCGCAAGCATGAGCAGGTGAAAAATCAGGACCAGCAGTGCTATTTGCCCTGCGGCGACCCACTCTCCTAGCAAAACCGGCTTTGCCTGGGCGACCCCCATCCACACAATGGCCAGTATCAACAACTGGTTGGACATGCTTACCCGTTGGAAAAACAACGCGCCCGGCCCCTTGAAGAAAGACCGTGCGAGAATTCCCATTATAAGGGGTACAAGAACGGACAACGCTATTTTTTGAATCATCGCCCGGGCGTCGAGCATGACCGCGGCTGTTTCGCCGGTAAAAAGCAGCAGCAGGGGCAGTGTGACGGCAATGGTCAAAACCGCCATTGAATTGGACAAGACGGATACAAACAGCGCATGGGCGGGGTTTCCGCCAGAGGCCCCGGTCATGACGACGCCGGTGCTCATAGTGGTGGGCATAACGGCAACCAGGAAAATACCGATCAAAACCCCTGTTGAAACCGGGAAAAAAGAAATGACGGCCGCGTAAGCAGGCGCCATGACAAATATGAGAACCAACGCGAGCAAGGTGGCCCTCATATCGGTCAGGCCGCTTCGAATCTGATCGGGATTGAGCAGGTATCCGGAAAACAAAAACACCGTAAATATGATTATGTCAGGGCCGTGAACCGATCTAAGCGCCCTGCCCGCACCGGCGATCATATCGGTCGGATCAAAAACGGTAACTGCAAAAACAAGCCCCAAACCGACCAAAAACCAATACTTTTTTAGTGTTTGCACCATACTACGGCGCTTCCCCTTTCTAAAATCAACCGTTCCTGAGTCGATTCGTAAAAAAAAATTGAAAACCGGCCTTGTTCACGTTATTTGATATTGACTGTACTCAGTAACCACTGAGCCGCAGGCGGCGAAACCCACTACATAATACAGGAACGCTTTTCATGCAATTAAAAAGGCTTGAAATTTCAGGTTTTAAATCCTTTGCGGACAGATGCGCGATTGATTTTCCCCCGGGGATTTCAGCCATTGTCGGACCGAACGGCTGCGGTAAAAGCAACATTATCGATGCCATCAAGTGGGTCATGGGTGAGCAGAGCGTCAAGCAGCTTCGCGGCAAATCCATGGGGGATGTCATATTTGCCGGGACCGGTAAACGGCCTCCCCTGAACATGGCCGAGGTCTCCCTGGTCGTTGCCGGGCATGACGGCAGTGCGGTGGGCAGCATCGGGGCGTATACCGAAATAATGATCACCCGAAGGCTTTACCGCTCCGGGGAAAGCCAGTACCTCATCAACCGGCAGCCATGCCGTTTGAAGGATATCAGCGATATTTTCCTGAGGTATTCCGTGGGTGCCCGTTCCTGCGCCATTATCCAACAGGGCAACATTGGGGCCATAACCGACGCCACGCCCGAAGAACGCCGGGCGTTTATTGAAGAGGCGGCCGGCGTCGTGCGATATAAAGCCCGACGCCAGGAAGCCATTTCAAAAGTCAATGCCACGCGGGAAAACCTTACGCGATTAAGCGACATCCTTGAAGAAATCGACAACCGGTTATCCGAACTCTTTGCCGCAGCTGAAAAGGCAAAGCAATACAGGGACTGCCGGGACCGGTTGAAAAAAACCGACACCCTTGTGACGGTCTACTATCACCAGCACTACACGCGAAAAATCGAATCCATCCGCGACCTGCTGAACCGGCTTAATGAAAAAACCGCCTACCAATCCGAAGAACTCGAAAGCCTTCAATCCGCCCTCCAGGAAATCGAGTCTTACCGGCAGGAAAAAACCCGGCAAATAGAGGCAAAAAAGGCCGAAAAAGAGGAAAAACAGCGCGCAACGGAAAAACGGGAATACGCGCTAATGCAGCTGAAGGCGGACGCATCGAGCATTGCCGGGGAGAACGAACGCCTCGAACGGAGCCTTGAGGAAATCTCCGGGAAAAATATTGAAACACAAAAAGAGCTCACCGAAGAACAGGACAAACGGGAAAGCCTCCAAAATCGGATCGATTCCGTCAAAACCAAAATTGACGACGAGAATCAGGCGGCCGAACGCTATAAAGAACAATTGGCCGAACAGGACCAGCTGCTTGATGAAAAAAAAGAGCTTCTCATGGAGCTTTCCAGCCAGCATGCCAGGTATCAGAATATTTCTCAAAATGCCGCCGCTAACAAGGAAGATCTGGCGCGCCGCATAAAACGGATTGAAGATGAAACGGCCACAACGGCCCGCGAGATCCAGACGCTGTCCGCGAGGGAGTCTGAAACACGCAGGCGATTTGAGGCGCTAAATGCGCACCTCGATGCGCTCGCCCGGCAAAAATCCGAGTGCGAAGAAACATTAAAAACCAAAAACACGGCACTGGCAGAGAAAATCAAGGCTGTAAGCGAGCATGAAAACAACCGGAGCCGTTTGAAATCGCGGCTGGGTGTCCTTAAAAAAATGGAAACCAACTTCGAATGGTACAAGGACGGCGTTAAGGCGATAATGAAAAACCGCCGTCAAATCGACGACCCGGATCGCATCAGGGGTATCGCCGCTGAAATCATGGAGCCCGCAGAAGGGTTTGAGCATGCGGTTGAAGCGGCCCTGGGTGAATCGCTGCAGTATATTATCGTTAATGGCCAGGATGCCGGAATCGATTATATCAATTATTTAAGAGAGGAAAACGCCGGTCGAAGCGGCTTTATCTCCATGGACACATTGCCGCCCGCCCCTTCCGCCGGTGAAGGCATTGAAAACGATATCAGCAAGGACGATATGGAAGCGGGGATGGCAGGTTCATCGCGCCCGCAAATGCTTGCGGCCCATGTCAATGCAATCCCCGGTTTTGAGGCGGTTATACATGCCATGCTTTCCGGAATTGCCGTTGTCGATGATTTAAACGCCGCGGTTGCAATGCAGCGGCGTGGCAGCAGGATTAAAAAAATCGTTACCCGGCAGGGGGACGTTCTATCGGAGGGAATCCTGGTCGGGGGGAGCCGCGACAAACTGGCGGGCATTCTTGAAAAAAGGCGGGAAATAAAACAGATACAAAATGACATGGACCGTCTCGATGAGGTCATTGACGCCGAAAAAAAAATCCGGGCGGAACTGGAAGATGAAGTCAAATCCCTTGAAAACAGACTTTCCGACATTAACCAAAAAAAATTCAAGCACGAAGGCGATCGGCTCGAAGCGGAAAAATCCCTCTATCAAATCAGCGAGCAGTTGAAACACGCAAACCGGCATATGGAGATCTCCCTTCTTGAAAAAGAACGGCTTGCCGGTGAAAAAGAGGACATCAGCGCCCAGATTGATCAACATGAGCAGGCTCTGGCTGAACTCGCCGATGATATTGAATTCGAGAAATCCGAAATTGACAATATTACCGGCCAAATTGAGACGCTGAAGGAAAGCGTCAAAACCTTCGACAACCGGCTGGTCGACTTGAAATTGGCGCATACCCGTCTTTCAGCTGAATTGGAAAATACGGCCCGCACATTGGCCCGCCTGGAATCATTTAAAAAAGAAGGCCTGAAACGGGCAGAAGAATTGCAAAAAAACCTTGAAACCGGCAGGCAAAAGGAAAAGGAAACCGGAGACAGAATTGTATCCACCGAAGCGGACCTTGCCGAAGCAAGCGCTTCCCTGGATCAATTAAAAAACAGCCTCAGGGAAGAAGAGTCGGATTACCAAGCCATTATCGACAAGAAGTCGGATACGGATCACAGGTTGTCTGAAACAAAAACAACGCTTGAAAAGGCCCGGGAAAAAATACACAAGCTGGAGCTTGAATTGTCCGGCCTGCAAATCAACCGGGAGAATCTGGTCAATCGTTTTCTGGAGCGCTATCCCGATCCTTTTTCACCCGTGTTGTCGGAATATGGCGGGATGGTCGAAGCGGCCGATTTTTCCATTGAAAAGACTGAAAAGGAAAGAGCCGATATCCGGGTCGGGATGGAAGAATTAGGAGACGTCAACCTCGGCGCCATCGATGCGTATGAGGCCCAGAAAACCCGGCGCGATTTTCTCCTTTCGCAGCGCAGGGACCTGGAAGACGCCCTGACGGACCTTGAGAACGTCATCAAAAAAATCAACCGGATTACGCGCAACCTTTTCACGCGGACTTTTGAAGCGGTCAACGAAAAGTTCAGGGATCTGTTTCCAAGGCTCTTCAACGGCGGTGCCGCATGGCTCGAACTGACCCGGCCGGACCTGCCGCTGGAAACAGGCGTTGAACTCATGATCCAGCCGCCCGGAAAAAACCTGAGCCGCCTGAGCCTTCTTTCCGGCGGCGAGAAGGCGCTCTCCGCAATTGCGTTTATTTTTTCCATTTTCATGCTAAACCCCGCATCCTTCTGCCTGCTCGATGAGATCGACGCACCACTCGATGACGCCAATGTATACCGGTTCAACGAACTGCTCCGTATTATCGGTGCTGAAACACAAATCATCATGATATCCCATAAAAAGAAAACCATGGAATTTTCAGACATACTCTTTGGCATCACGGAAGCCAAAAGCGGCGGCTCCCTGATGATTTCGGTCAATATCGACCAGGCCATTGAAATCAAGGAAAAACCAACCTTGACGGCTTCGTAAAAAGTCCAATATCTGCGTTATGCGAAATTTCTCAGAGCTTCACGTACGCTAAGTACGCTGCATTCTTCGAAATTTCGCAAGCCTTGATCTTGAACTTTTTACTTTGCCGTCCAAAAGCGACTTTTTACAAGACTGCCAACCCTGAACAATGAGTCCGGAAAGACCGCGAGGATAGTATAATGCTCGATTTTTTTACCGATGTGCTGGACGGTGTTCCCATAGACGATCTCATCGAAACCGTAAACCGCCTGTTTTGGAGCTATCCGCTCGAATTGGCGGGCGTTCTTTTCATTCTCCTTTTGGCCTTGATTGCCCGCAGGCGATGGAAGCAACGCAAGCATCGCCCGGCGGATAGTATCGAAGAATCCGGAAGGGCTGGCGAATCCCGGGATTCAAAACCGCTTTTCGAAGAAGCCGGTGAAACCATAGCTCCGCCCGGAATGCCCGATGACACCGCCGCCGCGGAACCGGTTAGCCTTGTCAACCGGTTAAAATCCGGGCTGCAGAAAACCCGCCGGTCACTTGCCGGCAGAATAGAAACAATCCTTTCCGAGGGCAACGTGGCCGACGCTGAAACCCTTGAGGAAATCGAGGAAGCGCTGATCACATCCGACGTGGGGGTGAACACCACCATGGCGTTGATTGAAACAATCAGGGAAAATGCATCGTCCTTCAGGCACGCCGACGATCTGCGTGAATTCCTGAAAGACCAGATGCGTCAAGTCCTGACCCGCCCGACAAAGATTGACCCCTCAATCAAGCCGTACGTAATCATGGTTGTCGGCGTAAACGGCGTCGGCAAAACCACCACCATTGGCAAGCTTGCATACAAATACCAGTCCGAAGGCAAAAAAGTACTCATCGGCGCTGCGGACACCTTCCGGGCGGCGGCTGTCGAGCAACTCGAAATATGGGCCGAAAGGTCCGGCGCGGATTTCGTCCGGCATCGGGAAAATGCCGACCCGGCCGCAGTGGCATATGATGCGGTGGAAGCGGGCATGTCGCGACAAACCGATATCGTGATCATCGATACCGCCGGAAGGCTTCAGACAAAGGTCAACCTCATGGAGCAGCTCAAAAAAATCAAGCGCAGCATTGCGAAAAAAATGCCGGACGCCCCCCATGAAGTGATGCTCATCCTCGATGCAACAACCGGCCAGAATGCGATTTCCCAAGCGCAGACCTTCCATGAAGGTGTCGGCGTGAACAGCCTGGTCTTAACCAAGCTCGACGGCACAGCAAAGGGCGGCATTGTCATAAGCATATGCAATACGATGAAGCTGCCGCTGCAGTACATCGGCGTCGGCGAAAAAATAGAGGATTTTCAACCCTTTGATCCAGAGCGCTTTATTGACGCCATTTTTTAAATACAACCTCAACGCCAAGCCTAAAAAATACTTATACACGCCATAACATATTGTTTTTTTATTTAAAAACAACGATCTTTAAAATGCACAACGCTTCTTTCCAAAAACAATCCGTTCGAACAGGCAATCCGGGCTCAATACAACGCATTATAAACGGACCTGTCCATAAACCCTTTTCAGACGCGTCTTAGTCTTGTTTAAAATTTAAAAAAAATGAATTTATAGCACTTTATGTATTGACAAGATCTAAAACCTCCTTTAATTTATTAGAAATTCAGGTCTATTTTAATAAACCTAAAAAGGGGAGGGAAAAAATGACAAAAGCTGAGCTCGTAGAAAAAATGGCGAAGGATGCAGGGATTTCAAAGGTTGCCGCGACAGCAGCGCTCAACGCCTACATTGACGGTGTTGTTAAATCTTTGAAAAAGAAGGACGGAAAAGTGACCCTTGTCGGTTTCGGCACTTTTCAGAAAGTAAAGCGCAAAGCCCGTACCGGCCGCAATCCCCAGACCGGCGAACCCATCAAGATCAAGGCCCGCAATGTTGTAAAGTTTAAGCCCGGCAAGCAATTACGCGACGCTATCTGATTTTATTTATCATCCTGTTTTTAAAACAAAAAAGGGGTAGTCAATTGAGACTACCCCTTTTATTTTCAAGTCTTTTTCGGCGATAGAAAAACAATGGCGCCTTACGTGTACCGAAGCGTAAAATCTGTATAGCGCCCGGTAAACGCCTCTTCAAATACGGTGACGTTGGTTACCGATGCCATTGGCGGCCCCTTTTTGCTCCATTCGACCATTTCATCGACCCGCTCCGCCGCCCCTTCAATCATTGCCTCCACCGAGCCGTCGGCCATGTTCCTAACCCAGCCGAAAACGCCTGTCTTTTCGGCTGCACGGACCGTTGCCATCCGAAAATTAACCCCCTGGACGCGTCCTTCGATCTTAAGCCGCAGCGCTTTTTTATCCGCCATATCACACACCTTCCTTTCAAGCGGTTTGGTTGGATTATCTCATATACCGTGGTAACCTAATTCTTCACGCCCGAAGCGTCAAGCGATCCGCTTGTTGGAATTGGGTTTTTCGGGATCGATTATTCAAGGGCTATCTGCAGGACTACCAGGCCGCCTCTCTGCCGTAGGGGCGAAAAATCTTTCGCCCTATCACCGGGCGAAAGATTTTTCGCCCCTACGGACGGCACCCGTCACTACTATCCCGCTGCCGCCGCTTCCTTAACAAGGCTTATAAACTGGTCTTCATCAATGACCGCCACCCCTTTTTGAGCGGCCTTTTCCCTCTTGGACCCCGGGGCTTGACCGGCGACCACGTAATCGGTCTTGCCGGTAACCTGCCCCGTCACTTTTCCGCCGGCGGCTTCGATTGCCTCAACCGCCTGATTCCGGGTCATGGAAGACAGCGTGCCGGTCAGCACGAATGACATGCCGACAAGTCCGCCGACTTTTTGCTCTTCAGGTTTATCAGTTGATTTATCAGTTGATTTATCAGGGGGTTTTTCAGGTATTGTTTCAAGCCCCAACACCATTAATTCCCGGATGGTTTGCATATTTTGAGGCGTGTCAAAAAAAGCCCTTACGGATTCGGCCATGACCGGGCCGATCTGTTCGATGGCTTCGATCTCTTCTTTTCGGGCCGCAGTAAGCGCCTCGATATTTTCAAACTGTTGGGCAAGCAGCTTCGCCGCATGCGCACCCACATGCCGGATGCCAAGGCCGTAGAGGAATTTTGAAAACAGAATTTTTTTACTGGTATTAATGGCATCCACTAAATTTTCAGCCGACTTTCGCCCCATCCGGTCAAGCGTTTCCAGGGTTTTCACATCGAGCCGGAAAATGTCGGCGATAGAACGGACGATTTTTTTATCGACAAGCTGCTCAACGAGCTTTTTGCCGAGCCCGTCAATATCGAATGCCCCCTTGGCGGCAAAATGCATGATGTTGCCTTTCAGTTGTGCGGGGCATCCGGTATTGATGCAGCGGGTAGCGGCCTCGTCCTTCAGGCGCACCACCCCCTGATCGCATACCGGGCAGCGCTGCGGCATTTCAAAAAATTGCTGCGAGCCGTTTCGATATGACGAAATCGCCTTGACCACCTCCGGAATCACGTCGCCGGCACGCTGCACCAGGACCGTATCTCCGATACGGACGTCTTTCTTTTTGACTTCGTCTTCATTATGCAGACTTGCCCGGCTTACCGTAACCCCGCCGATGCTGACCGGCTCTAAAACGGCAACCGGCGTGAGCGCCCCGGTGCGCCCGACCTGGACGATGATGTCTTTCACCCGGGTCATTTCCTGCATGGCCTCGAATTTAACGGCAATGGCCCACCGGGGGCTCCGGGCGGTGTTTCCAAGCAAATCATGATAGTCGTAGCGGTCCACCTTGACCACGATGCCGTCAATCTCGTAGTCCAAACGTTGCCGCATCTCATCGATCCGCCTGAAATATCCTATAACCGCACCCACCGGGATTCCCGGTTCCACATGGGGATTGGTCGGAAATCCAAGCGCTTTCAACACCCCGATCGTTCGGGCATGGCTTGACGTTCCCAGGGGCTGGGCGCTGCCGACGCCGTAGATGAAAATATTAAGCGGCCTTTGGGCGGTGATTTTGGAGTCAAGCTGTCTTAAGGA
>PUOB01000386.1 GCA_003551985.1 Desulfobacteraceae bacterium
CAGTTTAAAATGATATGGGCATACCAGAATTGGCACGGCAAACGGTATTACCGTAAAAACATCCGGCCGGCCATGCAGGAACGCTTTGCCGACCTTTGATATCATCTGTATGTCATAAATATATAGGCTCCGAAATCAGATCGCCCATGCCCCGGGAGGCTGAAATATCAGCGATTTTGGTGTCCGCCAGGCCAAAAATCTCTGAAAGCTCAGCGCGATTTTACTCTCCGTCATTGATACCCGGCGGTGCTCATGAGCCTGCTGATCGCCAGGACAACGGCATTATATATCCCTCAGATATTTCCAGCTGGCAATATATTCCACATCCTTAGGCACGGAGGGGATATCAGGGTTTTCAATTTTCCAGAGGCCGCTTTTACAATCGATGTCGGCGGCAAGCTCGAAATGGCACATGGCGATTCCCATGTCGATACGCTGTAAATCCATCGTGAACATGCTTTTAAATCCTGCTGTCCGCTTTAGAAAAAAATGAACCCCATTATCATCTGCAACCAGACGCCAGGGCTGCTTGTTTACGGCCGAAGGAGCGAGTCTGACCATTTCAAGGGGTACTTCGAGCTCGCCAGCGCTGCTTTTATTCAGTGGTTCATTGAATGTGCGATAAAAGAAGATTTCCGGCCAGGATTTTCGATTTTTTGATCCGGCGCTCACGTGAAAAACCAAGTCTGTCAAGCTGCGCTTGCCGGCGCGGTATCCAATCGGACTCACAACAGGCAGTGTTTCTTCGGGTTTCAACGTGATCTTTTCGGCAAAGAGTTCCCTGCTGAAGCTCGCCCCCATCCAACAGGTGTCCAGGCCGATAGCCGTCGCAAAGAGAATGATCCGTTCAAATAAATATCCCACATCTTCCATATCCCCTGGGCCTTGGCAGACAATGCCCGCAATAAATGTTTCCGCGCCCTTGATTACGCCGTAAGTCCCGGCAACTTTTCCCGTGAACTTCAGATTAAGGTCAACCATTTCAAACCTTGCCGATGAGCCGAAAGGCGGTTTGTTCAGATCAGCAATAAACTGTAAAACCTGTTCTTTTTTTTCGGTTTCTACAGGCTTGTCAGTATAAGTCCGCCTGGATTTTCTTTTTTTGATGATATCTGTTATTGGCATATTCGTCAGGCTGGCCATATGATTTATCCTTTCAGTCAGAGAGTGGGCTTCTGGATAGGCCTCCTTGTGGGTAATGTTAAGTTGACACTAACAATAAAGCCCAGAAACTCGAAGGGGACACCAATTGTAAACCATGCGAGCATATTCAGTCAACTGATTGCCATGAACAGCCTGATTTGATGTTGCAAAGCCGGTGAAGCTCGAATATACTCCCAATAAGTACGAAAACCGTCATAACTGTTGGGTTCAGGGAGTTTGAAGGCCGGCAGTGAAAGGACGACTTTATCGGCTTTAATTAATTCCCCATCCGCAACCACGCCCACTGCATGATTGTCTTCCAACGCAATTTTTTCTACTTTGGTGCTCGTGCGTATTTCCCCCTGCCTTTTGATAGTATCTTTCCATAACTGGAACAGGGGCTTCCATCCCCCACGCGGATACATGACCGAGATCCCCTCCTTGAGAACCTTCTGCATGTTGGTCAGCATTTCCCCTGCAGAGGATTTCTCCAGGAAAGGACATACCTGCATTGAAGCGGAAACCATGTGAAAATAGCGCCTGAGCCCGCCAGAAACCCCTTTTTCATCCAACCACGCGTCAACGGTTGTCTCCATATATGGTGAATGGTCGCCCCTTTTGGTTTTCAGTATTAACGGCAACCCCTTTGTCAGCAGGTCTTTTTTGGAAATCAGCCGGGTCGATAAAAACAGTTTCGGGCTGGTGGGAAAGACTTTTGCCTTGCCGTCAATATCAAATACCCACGATGTTCCCAAAGCGTTGTACTGCACCTCATGGCCCAGCATGCGGCATGTCCGGGAAATGGCGCTTTTGGGCCCAAAGCTGCAGCCCGCTGCTCCCGCCACCGACGATAATTGTGTCATACATGTTGGGTTTCCTTTTCGGGAAAATGCTTCAACTTGTTGCTGAGATCCTGCTTCCGCAAAGAATCCCCTTTGCATTCAGTTGGAACTTTTTTGCGTTAGCTCCGCTCCAGGGTTGCCGAATAGAAAGACGACGCGAAGATTATCGAAAAGTACATGCTTTTATTGTAAGGTTGCTCTATAAGAATTAATAGAAACTAAAAATATCTCGAAATGTCAGATGTTTCAAGCATAATCTAAGTTGACCTGCAGTACGAAACCAAACAGATGTCATTAAAGGGGGATGACCCCTATGCAGGAAACGACGCTCTGAGTTGAATATGGGTAATAATGGCAAACAGAAGGGGTGATACAGTGCGCCAAACCGCTCTTAGACTGGCCGGCCTTGTTTTCTGGATCGGCATTTGCTACCTGGTCGCCTGGACCGGTGCTCTCGTATCACCGGGCATGGCCCCTACCGACTGGTATGATGCGCTCAACAAACCGGCATGGAATCCTCCGGGCTGGGTGTTCGGCCCGGTGTGGACCGCCCTTTATACTATGATGGGCGTCGCTGCCTGGATCGTCTGGGATCGATTCGGATTGAAGGCAGCCAAAGCCGCGCTTGTCGCTTTTGTTATTCAGTTACTGTTAAACGGTTTATGGTCCAGGCTTTTCTTCGGCATGCAGGAGCCGGGGTGGGCGTTTTTTGAGATTCTCCTGCTTTTAGCCGCCATTGTCATAACAACCGTTTTGTTTTTCAGGAAAAACGCAGTGGCCGGGTGGCTGATGGTGCCATACATTCTTTGGGTCGGCTATGCATCGACGTTAAATGGCGCAATCTGGATTATGAACTGATTTTATCGGGCATGAAATCGGCCTGTATGGGCGCACTTGTTCCGGTAATGTGCAGCGGAAGGGGCATTTTCTGCAACTTGGAATGATAGCCGTATGATGCATTGTTGCCCGGTGAATCAGCCTGCGAATAAATATTTAGATTAAATTTAAAATTTTTTAACATATTCAAAGCTTGACCATTTACCATCCAATTCCCTGTATCCTCAGTTACAACTGTTAACCAAGCTTTCGATACCGCTGCTAAAGCTGTGCTCTTTCTGGTTATCTTGCAAATATTATGATGATAACCTGATAACCGGAAACCATATAAGCATTTTTTGAGCCTCTCCATATCAAATAACCCTTGACATATGTATCCCAATGGCTACAATATTGTCATGATTGAAATCCGAAAAACTGACACTTTTGCTCAATGGATCGATGGATTACAAGATATTCGTGCTCGTGCTCGAATCTTTGTCCGCATTGAGCGACTATCGGCAGGAAACCCGGGAGACGTTAAGCCAGTTGGTGAGGGCGCATCAGAGATGCGGATTGATTACGGCCCCGGCTATCGGGTCTATTTTAAAAAGATAGGACAAAGGGTAGTTATTTTATTGGCTGGCGGTGACAAAAATACCCAGTCCAAAGACATCAAAACCGCCTTACATTTATCACGAAATTTGTAGGAGTAAATAATGGCAAAAACTAAAACCTCCAAATATGATGCCGCAGAACACCTTCGCACCTCTGAGGAAATGGCTGCATACCTTGAGGCGTGTCTTGAGGAGGCGAATGGTGACGCCCAATTTATTGCTAAAGCTCTTGGTGACATTGCTCGGGCTAAGGGCATGTCACAAGTGGCACGCGATGCTGGTCTGTCTCGCGAAAGCCTTTATAAAGCGCTTTCTGGAGAACGGACGCCTAGTTTTGACACAATACTAAAGGTCATTGGTGCTCTAGGGCTAAAACTTCATGCCGAACCGGTCCAAACAAATACCTGACCAGCCCAATCATGGCTTGCACGGGATCGCAGCAAGAGCACCGCGAGGTCTTGTTCTTCTGGGGGTGTTTGCTGGCATAGTCGCTTACAGCCGGTAAAAGGTAACCTGCCAATGTTGGATCGAAACACGGTCCAACTCCCGTCGTAAAAAGGAACGTTGATCGTGAAATATTTCGTATTGCCTGCTTTTTCTTGTATTGTTGTCATTCCTATTGGCGGACGAAGCACCTAACCCGTCGCTGCATTCGATGCCGCAAATCCGTGCGGCTGAACTTCCACGTTGAGTGCACCATAACTTGCCTAAAAATGCGCTATTCCCGGGGCTCCTGAAATTTGCACATTGAATCTGGCAATCCTGTCCGGACCGAAATTCGCATTACTGGAGGGGATAGCTGCCTTATGATTAACTGCTGAAACATCCGCATTCTCCTCTTGGTTAAAGCTGACTTATGCATGACTCACGCCCCCCAATTGAAAAACGCTTGATCTTGCTCCTTTAAATGTATATACTTTAGATATACATCAATGAAGGGAGGCAAGCATGCAAACGAAGATCCAGAAGTGGGGAAACAGCCAGGGGTTGAGGTTAAACAAGGATCTGCTTGAAAGTGCCGGCCTCAAGACTGGCGATGAAGTTAAAATAAGCGTCGAAGATAGCGCTTTGGTAATTGTGCCGGCAAGAAAAATCCGGGGCAAATACCGATTGGAAGACCTTGTGGCCCGTATCCCCGAAGACCACTTGCCGAAAGAAGTAGACTGGGGCAAGCCGTCCGGCAGGGAGGAATGGTAAATGGCCGCCTATATTCCCGGGCAGGGCGATATTGTCGCGCTTACATTTGATCCCCAGTCCGGGCATGAACAAAAAGGCCGCCGCCCGGCCCTGGTTATCAGCAAGAGGCTGTTCAACCGGGGAACCGGAATGGCCATTGTATGCCCGATTACAAACACTTTCCGCAATTTACCTTTTCATATGGCGATCCCGGAGGAAAGCGAACTCACCGGATACGTCATGGTGGAACAGGTGAAATCCGTTGATTTCCGCTCCCGCGAGGCAAAGCTGATCGAAAAGAAAAGCGGCGTTCTGCTGGCCGAGGTATTATCTATTCTGGATGCCTGTATTTACTAATTTAAGCTGACGGCGACATGGTCATGGTCCGGTCATCAGTTTGTATTTTGCTGAGATGCCAATGCCCGAGACTAAGCCATTTATTGATACAAATATTCTTCTTTATCTACTGTCGGAAGATAATGACAAGGCTGACCGTGCCGAGGAAATAGTGCGCGCGGGGGGCCGAATCAGCGTGCAGGTCTTAAACGAATTTGCTAACGTTGCCCTGCGAAAAATAGCCATGTCATGGGGGGAAACAAACGAGGCTTTAAAACTGCTTCGTTCAATCTGTCCAACCGATCCTTTGACTCTCGAAACCCATGAGAGGGGGCTGTTGGTGGCTGAGCGCTACAGGTTGAGCATTTGCGATTCTATGATCATAGCCGCCGCTCTTATAGGAAACTGTGAAATCCTGTATTCCGAGGATATGCAAGACGGGCTGCTAATCGATCACCAATTGCGTATTCTTAATCCTTTCAAAGTTTTCTGAAAAGCCCTTCAGGGCACCTCCAGATAAGATCTTCTTACAATGCCAGATAAAATTTCTGTCTCCTTTCATCTGAAAGTCTCATAATCACTTCCTGCGGTGATCATAGTAAACCGGTCAGATTATTTGCTACTGACAGGCCAAAAATTGGGGTTGACACAAATGAAAACCAGTGTTAATTGATAATTATTA
Organism: Desulfobacteraceae bacterium; assembly: GCA_003551985.1. The sequence goes on from PUOB01000386.1 coordinate 5,613, forward strand.
TTGCTTTTAAAAGGAGCTTGCATTGGCAGACCCAAAAAAGAGAGTTGAAATCATCATCCAGAAATTACGGGATCATGGCCACAAGATTACGCCCCAGCGAATGGCCATTGCATCTATTCTTGCCAAAAGCGAAGACCATCCCAGTGTGGAAACCATTTTTGATCACATCAAAAGCGATTTCCCCACGATGAGTCTTGCTACTGTGTACAGAAATATTTTATTGATTAAGTCCATCGGTGAAGTGCTTGAGTTGGGATTTCCGGATGGGAGCAACCGATATGATGGCAACAAGCCTCACCACCATCCACACGTCATCTGTATCAAGTGCAAAAAAATCGTCGATCCGGATTTGAACAGCATGGATGTCATGGCAAAGGAGGTCGCCAAGGAAACGAATTTTAAAATATTGAATCATCGCCTGGATTTTTTCGGAATATGCAGCGATTGCAGGGACGAGAAAGCCTGATATTTTTTTGTCCTTAATTGATATTCAATATCACTTAATATTGGATTCCCGTATTCCAATTAAACGTTTTGTTACAGGCAATGCAATGGATGGGGCATCCAAGCACGCGTTTCGTGGCAGCACGGTGCATAACCGCTAACACTTAAAGGAGGATTATTTATGACTGAACATAGCAAGTGCCCGGTAACGGGCGCAACCAAGAAACCCATTGCCGGCGGCGGCACCTCAAATCGGGAGTGGTGGCCGAGCCAGGTGAACCTCAGGATTCTTCACCAGCACTCCAACTTGAGCAACCCCATGGGCAAATTGTTCAACTACGCAGAGGAATTCAAAAAACTCGATCTGCAGGCCCTGAAAAAGGATCTCCATGCGCTGATGACCGACTCCCAGGACTGGTGGCCGGCTGATTACAGTCATTACGGGGGGCTTTTCATCCGCATGGCCTGGCACAGCGCCGGCACCTACCGCATGGGCGACGGCCGTGGCGGCGCAGGCTCAGGCTCCCAGCGCCTGGCGCCCCTCAACAGCTGGCCTGACAACGTCAACCTGGACAAGGCGCGCCGTCTGCTCTGGCCGATCAAGCAGAAATACGGCAGTAAAATCTCCTGGGCCGACCTCATGATCCTGGCCGGCAACTGCGCGCTGGAGTCGATGGGCTTCAAGACTTTCGGGTTCGCCGGCGGGCGTGTGGACGTCTGGGAGCCCGAAGAGGACATCTACTGGGGCAGCGAGGACGAATGGCTCGGCGACAACCGCTATTCGGGCGACCGCGACCTTGACAACCCGCTCGCCGCCGTCCAGATGGGCCTGATCTATGTCAATCCCGAAGGGCCCAACGGCAACCCCGATCCGGTCGCATCCGGCCGGGATGTTCGGGAAACTTTTGCCCGGATGGCAATGAACGACGAAGAGACCGTCGCGCTCGTCGCGGGCGGGCATACGTTTGGCAAATGCCACGGCGCCGGTCCCGCGACCCATGTGGGCCCCGAGCCCGAAGCCGCCGGCCTCGAAGAGCAGGGCCTCGGCTGGAAGAGCAGCTTCAAAAGCGGCAAGGGCGGCGACACGATCAGCAGCGGCATCGAAGGCGCCTGGAAGCCGAATCCGACCCGATGGGATATGGGCTACCTCAAGGTGCTGTTCAAGTACGAGTGGGAACTCGTAAAGAGCCCGGCCGGAGCAAATCAGTGGCTGGCCAAGGACGTGGAAGACGAGGACATGGTGGTCGACGCGCACGACCCGTCGAAGAAGCACCGGCCGATGATGACCACGGCGGATCTCTCGCTTCGCTACGATCCGGCCTACGAGCCGATCGCGCGGCGCTACCTGGCCAATCCCGAGGAATTCGCCGACGCTTTCGCCCGGGCCTGGTTCAAGTTGACGCACCGCGACATGGGCCCCCGCTCGCGCTATCTTGGCCCGGAGGTTCCGGCGGAGGCGCTTATCTGGCAGGACCCCATCCCCGCCGTCGATCACAAACTGGTGGACGACCGGGATATCGACGCTCTCAAGGCCGAGATTCTGGCTTCCGGGCTGTCCGTGTCCGATCTGGTTTCGACCGCCTGGGCGTCGGCATCCACCTTCCGCGGTTCAGATATGCGCGGCGGCGCCAACGGTGCCCGCATTCGCCTTGCGCCGCAGAAGGATTGGGAAGTCAACGAGCCCGACCGCCTGGCGAAGGTGCTCAAGACCATGGACGGTATCCAAAGTGCATTCAACGAATCGCAGTCCGGCGGAAAGAAGATTTCACTGGCAGACCTGATCGTTCTGGGCGGCTGCGCGGGGGTCGAACAGGCGGCCAGGAATGCCGCTCACGAAGTGACGGTCCCTTTCACGCCGGGACGCATGGATGCCTCGCCGGACCAGACCGATGCGGCCTCCTTTGGCGTACTCGAGCCCAAGGCCGACGGTTTCCGCAACTATCAGAAGGCCAGATACGCCGTATCGGCCGGTGAGATGATAGTGGACAAGGCCCAACTCCTGACACTGACAGCGCCGGAGATGACCGTTTTGATCGGCGGCCTGCGCGTCCTCGGCGCGAACTTCGGCGGGTCCCGGCACGGCGTCTTTACCAAGAATCCGGAGACTTTGACCAACGACTTCTTTGTGAACCTGCTTGACATGGGCACGGAGTGGAAGGCAACTTCAGAAGACGAAGACCTTTTCGAGGGCCGTGATCGCAAAACGGGTGAATTCAGGTGGACCGCAACCAGTGTCGACCTGATCTTCGGTTCGAACTCCCAGCTCCGGGCCGTGGCCGAAGTTTACGGTTGCCCAGACGCCCGGAAGAAGTTCCTGAGCGATTTTGTTGCGGCTTGGAACAAAGTCATGAATCTCGACCGGTTCGACCTGTCTTGATCGTAGCCTAAACGTCATCAAGGTTTCTGACAGGATGGGCAAAAAAACGGTCTAACAGGTGGCGATGTTACAGCTCGCAAAAGGGATTTACTTTTTTATATTGCATGATAAGATCTTTTCTATTGGGAGGAATTAAGATTGAACACACCCGGGAGTATAGAATATTTTGGTGTTCCTCCGCGTTAGTGA
>PUOB01000018.1 GCA_003551985.1 Desulfobacteraceae bacterium
CTCGGCCGCTATAAACGCTTCCACAAGGTGCCCGGGCATTTGGTCCATATCGATAACAAATCGCCTTTCATCAAAAAACTCCCCTATTTTACGTCCGTCATCGGCGTATAAAGTGGTCACCTCCGGCGGCCGGTATTCATCAAGCGACGTTATTAAAGGCAGATCTCTGCTGTAGTAATAATAAGCGCCTGCCGCGGCGGCACCCCCCGCCACAAGGCAAATTAAAAAAAGCCGGAAAACCCATTTAACCAAAAATCTTAAAACCCGCCCCATAATCCGTATGTCTTGTCCTGATAATTATATTTGACGGCTTCGTAAAAAGTCCAATATCTGCGTTACGCGCGATTTTTGAAGAATATCACGTACACTTAAGTACGCTCAATTCTTCAAAAATCGCGCAAGCCTTGATCTTGGCCTTTTTTCAAAGCCGTCTGAAACCGTCTTTTTCACCAATTTCTGCGTCAGGCTCAAATTTTAATCCTCAAAATACTCCAGTATTCCTGCGGCTTAAAATTTTCGCCTTCCTTGAACTTGGCGAAAAATCCTGATTTTCGTTCGGGTACTATTTATGCCTTGATTTTATATAAAAATAAGTTTAATCAAAATCAAAAATGCTGGCAAGAAGCCTGCACAAAATTATAATTTGTTATCATAACCATTTTTTCCGGAAAAATAAACCACGAAGGCAACGTATACGCGATTGGCTCGTGGTTTTTTTTATCCTTGAAACAGGTAAATTGAAATGCATATCAGCGAAGGTATTCTTACGTGGCCGGTGCTGGCGTCCGGGGCCGCGGCCGCGCTTGCCGGAACAGCCGTGGGGCTTAATAAACTGAAAACCGAAGATATCCCGAAAACGGCCATTCTGTCCGCGGCTTTTTTCGTGGCATCGCTCATTCATGTGCCGCTCGGCCCTGCAAGCATTCATCTCATTTTAAATGGCATCGTCGGGCTTTTGCTCGGATGGTCGGCTTTTCCGGCCATACTGGTCGCATTGTCCCTGCAGGCGCTGTTTTTCCAATACGGCGGCCTGACCACGCTCGGCGTTAACACCCTGCTGATGGCGTTTCCGGCCGTTTTGTGCTATCTCATTTTCAAACCCTTGATATTGAGTTACAACAATAACGTTGCACTTGCCGCAAGCTTTGCAGGAGGGGCTTTTTGCGTTTTTTTAAGCGGTATCATGATGGCGGGGTTTCTGGTTTTCGCCCACCGGGAGTTTCTGGAAGTGGCCCTTGTGATTGTTTCCATACATGTACCGGTAATGATCATAGAAGGGATCATCGCCATGTTCTGTATCGGGTTTTTAAAAAAGGTGCAGCCTTCATTATTGGGGGATACGGCCCGTATTTATGTTAAGTGAACCCTTTGCAATCGGAAATTCCGTTATTCACCGGATCGACCCGCGATTCCGGCTGGTGTCGGTATTTCTCTATTCCATCGCGGCGGCCGTTATCTATGGCTTTCCCGCTCTTGCGGCGGCGGCAGTCTTCTCTTTGGTTCTCCTCAGGGCGGCAAGGCTCGACGGCAAGGCTGTTTTAAAGCGCCTTGCACTGGTTAACGGGTTTGTTCTATTGTTCTGGCTTATCCTTCCCTTCACGGCGAAAGGGGATATCCTGTACACGGCGGGCCCGCTGACGATTTATGAACCGGGCGTCATAATGGCCTTGCAGATAACGCTCAAATCAAACGCGATTATAATGGCGTTTATAGCCCTGGTCTCCACGATGAGTTTTTCCACGCTTGGCCATGCGCTCAACAACCTTGGATTTCCCAAAAAATTTGTATTTCTCTTTGTATTGACCTACCGGTATATCTTTGTCATTGAGCAGGAATACCAGAAAATATGGCGATCGATCAAAATCAGGGGGTTTTCACCGAATACGACCATCCACTGCTATAAAACCTATGCATACATGATCGCCATGATATTCGTGAGGGCGTCGGCACGGGCGGACCGTGTCTACCGGGCTATGCTGTGCAGGGGGTTTGACGGCCGTTTTTACACGCTTTCCCACTTCCCGGCATCGAAAAAAAACGGGTTGTTTCTGGCGGCTTTGTTTTTATACACAGGTTTTATTATATTTATGGAAATTTATTATGGCTGATTCAGCGGCACGATCGCCGGTTATCCAATTAAACGGCATCTGTTATGCATACCCGGGTTACAGCCCGGTTTTAGAAGACCTTGATTTTGAAATGTTCAAAGGGGAACGCATTGGTCTGCTCGCGCCGAACGGCAGCGGCAAGACGACATTTTTTCATGTGATCATGGGCCTTTTGCCGGTTTCAAAAGGCGATATACGCATATTCGGCCGACCGGTTAAAACCGAAGCGGATTTTGTGGCGGTTCGCCGGAAAATAGGCCTTTTGTTCCAGGATGCCGATGATCAGCTTTTTTCGCCCACGGTCCTGGACGATGTGGCATTCGGTCCTTTGAATATGGGCCATTCAAAAGACGAGGCCCTCCGCATTTCCAGGCGGGTGCTTGATTTTCTGGGGTTGTCCGCATTTGAAAACCGCATCACGCTCAAACTCTCGGGCGGTGAAAAAAAACTGGTCTCCCTGGCTACGATTTTATCCATGGACCCGGACGTGCTGCTGCTGGACGAGCCGTTAAACGGCCTTGACAACAACACCCGCATTAAACTGATAGACGTACTGAAAACCCTTGATGTTTCATATATAATTATTTCCCATGATATCGATTTTCTCCTTGATTGTACCGACACCATATACATGATGCAAAACGGAAGAATCGAAAAAGATACCACTGTTTATACGCACAGCCATGATCATGCGCATCTGCTCGGCCATCTCCCCCACCAACACTGACGGCTTTGTAAAATGTCCAATATCTGCGTTGCGCACAATTTCTGAAGAATCTCACGTACGGGTAAGTACTATCAATTCTTCAAAAATTGTGCGCGCCTTGATCTTGAACATTTTACAAAGCCGTCTGAAACCGACTTTTTACGAAGCCTTCAAACTAAGAGGGCGAAAGATTTTTCGCCCCTACGATTGACGGTTTTTTCGCCTCAAATGCAAACGCTATAACGTCTACGTCCGCTTGCCGGCTTTTTCTTTACTCGAAATCGGTTTTTTTTATTTCGATTGCAATTTCAATTTCGATTTTATCCGCATTCATTCCCTGATTCAGGGAAAAATAAGTGATCGTCAATCCTCCTCGTCCATAACCGGTCGTTTCTTTTCCTTTACCCCCGTGCGCAAAACCGTTGTGATGCGTATTCCGAAAGCGATTATCATGACTGCGCTGATGAGGATAATCAAGTTTGATGAAAAAAACGTAATAATAAATGAAAACGGGTCCTTCAGTTGGTATGCATAAAAAAACACCATGAAACCGAAGACCAGGAAAAAAACCGCCGCGCTCAAAAGAAACAATTGCCATGGCCACCATAAATATCTATAATAAATAGTTTTGATTTTGTTGTTACCTGTTGGTTCCACAGAATTTCCCTTTATTGATGGATTTGCTTATCGCGGGTATCCAAAACACTGTTAAAAAAATGTCAATACCATGTGCGGTTTTGAACATGTCATTTAAACATGTCCATAACCGGTGAGTTATGGAACTTTTTTTGCCGAACTTATCATACTTTTAATTAAAAATTTTACCTTTTAAAATAAATATGTTATAAAGTTATTGGTCTTATTGACAGCCCTTACTTTTATAATTGAATATATTATATAATTATTAATTAAGGAATATACCATGAGAATAACATTGAAAAAAACCGATATGTCGGAAGTGCTGTCAAGAATTCAGGGATTGACGGGAAAAAAAACCAGCCTGGCAATTACGGAAAATGTCCTGATCAAAACCGTTGAAGACGGAATCACGATGTCCGCCACCGACCTTGAAACCGGTTTTGAAGGGTTTTACCCGGCAGAGATTCATGATCCGGGCGAAATCGCCGTCAATGCAAGAAAATTTACTGAAATTGTAAAAAATTTTCCGACCGAGGCGATAAATATCCAGGAAATGGAAAACCGGTGGATCGAGATTGCCTCTGAAACCGTCGAATATCATATTGTGGGTATGGATCCGGAAGATTTTCCGCATATTCCAAAGGTTGACAATGTTCCTCTAACCGTCGTCCATTCCGCTGCATTACGGAAAATGGTCGAGAAAAGCGTTGCCGTCGCGGTATCCGGTGATGAAAAACGGGCCCACATGATCGGCGCTTTACTGGCATTTGCGGATAATGGTGATGAAAAACATATCCGGTTGATTTCAACCGATTTAAAGCGCCTGTCAATGGTTGACTACCTGTGTGAACCGGAAGTCGACTTTACCGATAAAGCCGATGTCATTATCCCCAAAAAAGGGCTGTCTGAAGTATACAAGTTTCTTGAAAATGAAGGAAACGTGGAAATAGGGGTAAAGGACAATCATTTTATTGTAAAAAAGGAAAACGAATATGCCATCATCAACCTGCTCGACGGTCAGTTTCCGCCGTACGAGGACATATTGAAGACAGAACAGGAATTCAATATCGTGTTTGACCGCTCCAGGCTGGCGATGATGCTCAAACGGATGGCGATTCTTACTTCCGACGATTACAGGGGCGTGATTTTTCACCTCAACAACGATGAATTCACGATCCGAACGGTCAATGCGGTCCTGGGGGAGTCCAAAGAAACAATGAATATCGCCTATGACGGTGAACCAAAGGAAATTGCATTCAATCCAAGGTATTTCCTGGAGGCGATCAATTTTATATCCCAGGACAAAGTTGTCCTGAATATCCGCGACGATAAACACCCCTGTATTGTCAAAGGCGAGGATGATGCCAATTATATCAATGGTATAATGCCAATGAAATTATGACGACTTCGTAAAAAGGCCAATATCTGCGTTATGCGCGATTTTCGAAGAATATCACGTACACCTGAGTACGCTCAATTCTTCAAAAATCGCCCAAGCCTTGATCTTGGCCTTTTTACGAAGTCGTCTGAAACCGGTTCTTTACGATATTGTCAATTATGATAGTTTCGTAAAAAGTATCGAATACAGGCTTGTGCAACTTTTCAGAACTGTAGGGACGAATGATTATTCGCCCCTACAAACAACCCGTGGTGAATCGGGAGGCAAAACCCGACTTTTTACGATATTGTCAAAGCATATATAATTCCCTTTATTTTTGAAAAGAGTATAAAAACGCCATGAAACCAGAAAATACCGAATATGTCTATGACCAGAGCAGCATCAATGTATTAAAGGGTTTGGAAGCCGTCCGCCTCAGGCCCTCCATGTATATCGGAAACGTCGATTTTGACGGACTCCACCACCTGGTCTATGAAATTGTGGACAACAGTATCGATGAGGCCATGGCCGGTCACTGCGATACAATCAATGTAACGATTCACACGGACAAGAGCGTAAGCGTGGAAGACAACGGCCGGGGAATTCCCGTGGGCATTCATAAAACGGAAAATATTCCAGCGGTTGAAGTTGTTTTAACGAAACTCCATGCCGGCGGGAAGTTCGACCATGATTCCTACAAGGTTTCCGGCGGTCTTCACGGCGTCGGTGTGTCGGTTGTTAACGCCCTCTCCGAGGAGCTGGAAGTCGAGGTGTACAAGGAAGGCAAGGTCTACTACCAGACCTATTCAAGGGGTCACAAAACCAGTGATTTGCAGATAACCGGTGATACGGACAAACAGGGAACGCGGATCCGCTTTAAACCGGACACCCAGATCATGACCACCGACGAATTTGATTACACCACCCTTAAGCGGCGGCTTCGGGAACTTGCTTTCTTAAACAAAGGCATCCGGATTGCCATCGAGGATGAAAGAATCGATGAAAAGGAGGAATTCTGCTACCAAGGGGGTCTTGCCGAGTTTGTGCAGTATTTGAACCGGCGCCACAGTGGTCTGCACGAGCCGGTCATCATCGAAGGCAAGAAAAATGATGTGCAGGTCGAGGTCGCCATCCAATACAATGACACGTTCAATGAAAAAATCTTTACGTTTGCCAACAATATCAACACCGCGGAAGGCGGTTTTCACCTGGTGGGCTTTAAAACGGGGCTCACGCGGACACTGAACCATTATGCCGTTACATCGGACCTGTTGAAAAAAATGAAATCGAAAATCACAGGCGACGATGTGCGTGAAGGGCTTACCGCCATCGTGAGCATACGGATCATGAGTCCCCAGTTCGAGGGGCAGACCAAGACAAAGCTTGGAAACTCGGAAGTCCGGGGCATTGTCGAGTCTATGATGAATGAGAAGCTGGGTATGTTTTTGGAGGAAAATCCGCAAACAGGCAAGAAAATCATTGCAAAGGCCGTGGATGCCGCAAGGGTAAGGGATGCGGCCAAAAGGGCCAGAGATCTCGCCCGGAGCAAGGGGTCGATGATGGATTCCACCCTTCCCGGAAAGCTTGCCGACTGCCAGGTATCCGACCCGGCGCAACGCGAAATATTCATTGTTGAGGGAGATTCGGCGGGCGGATCGGCAAAGCAGGGACGTGACAGAAGGACCCAGGCGATATTGCCCCTGAAAGGAAAGATTCTGAACGTGGAGAAAGCGCGGTTTGACAAGCTGCTGCGATCCGAGGAGATCAAAAACCTGATTACCGCCATGGGAACCGGTATTGGAAGCGAAGAGTACGACATCGAAAAAATAAAGTACCATAAAATCATTATCATGACGGACGCGGATGTGGACGGGTCCCATATACGAACCCTTTTGTTGACGTTTTTTTACCGCCAGATGCCGGAAATCATCGAAAACGGCTACCTGTATATCGCCCAGCCGCCCCTGTTCAAGATAACCCGTGGAAAATCCGAAATATATCTCAAGGATGAGCAGGAATACGTCCAGAACATATTGAAGCGCGCCTGCAACGAAAAATATATCAAGGCCGAGCATGACCACGCCCGGGATGCCGTCCTGACCGGGGACGATTTCTACGTATTCGTGACCGACCTGGCCGAATACCTGGACATTCTCAACCGGCTGGAAAAAAACGGCGTATACGGCGATCTGGTGGAACTGCTGATTAAAAACAATGTCAGCGACAAGGAGTTTCTCCAGGACTACGAGAAAATGGAGACGCTCAAGCAGTCCCTGGAGAAAAAAGGGTTTGTGTCCAACGAGCCGCAGTTCAACGAAGAGCGGAATGTGTATGAACTGCTGGTGCACCCCGCATTGTCGGATGAAGTGGAGGAAATGTTCAAGGAGATTTCAGATAAAAAACAGATCACGGTCAAAATCGGCCGCGGATTGATCCACTCCCGAAATTACCAGAAAGCCATGCTCCTGTTCAATGCCATCGCCGGATATGATGCAGACCGTTTCAATGTTTATCCCGTGGAAAAGGACGAAAAAGCGGAAAAAGCCGAACCGGTAGTTGTTGAAAGCAAGCAGGCCCTTATCCATTATCTCCTGGAGGAGGGGAAGAAGGGCCTTTCAATACAACGGTATAAAGGTCTTGGCGAGATGAATCCGGATCAGCTGTGGGAAACCACCATGAATCCTGGAACCCGCCGTCTCCTGCAGGTAAGGGTCGACAACATCGATGACACCGATGATATTTTCACCATCCTCATGGGGGATGAAGTTGAGCCCCGGCGCAATTTTATCCAGAGCAATGCGCTTGAAGTAAGTGTCCTCGACATCTAAAGATGGCGTCGTTTAAAGTCCCATCTACTGCGTTGCAGCCATTTTTCATCCGCTCAACATACTACATGTATGCCTTCGCGTATGAAAAATGGCTGCGCCTTGTATATGGAACTTTAAACTTAGCCATCTGGTCATTATCTTATGACTTTTCAAGAGATTATCAAGACTGATGGCGTCGTTAAAAGTCGGTTTCGGACGGCTTTGTAATCACGCCATGGCGTGACAAGATCAAGGCGCGTGCAATTTTTGAAGAATTGATAGTACTTGGCCGTACGTGAGATTCTTCAACGCAGATATTGGGCATTTTACGAAGCCGTCAAAATTCAATGCTCCCCGGCGTCCTGGGGAACGGAATCACATCGCGTATGTTGGTGATGCCGGTGGCCAGCATGATGAGCCGCTCAAAACCCAGCCCAAAACCGCTGTGGGGGACGCTGCCGTAGTTTCGGGAGTCCAGGTACCACCCGTATTCCGCCGGGTCGATGCCGGTTTCCGTCATGCGCATTTCAAGCACGCCGGCACGCTCCTCCCGGCGGCTCCCCCCGATTATCTCCCCGATTCCCGGCACGATCACATCCATTGCGGCGACGGTTTTTTCATCGTCGTTCAACCGCATGTAAAAGGGCTTGATATTGCGCGGGTAGTCATGGATGATCACCGGCCGACCGAAATGCGTCTCCGACAGAAAGCGTTCATGCTCGGTCTGAAGGTCCTTTCCCCAGGAAATGTCGTATTTAAACCGGGCCGCATTTTTTTTAAGGATGTCGACGGCTTCTCCATAAGGGAGGCGGACGAAGGGGTTTTCAGTGATATTGTCCAGGGTCTGCTCCAGGGA
>PUOB01000210.1 GCA_003551985.1 Desulfobacteraceae bacterium
GATCGCTCGGATCGCTCATCCCACCTCGATTCGCAGCCGATGCCCGAATCGTGTTTTCGCCTTCGGGAAGAAGAAGCGTTCCGGCAAAATGACCGGATTCATCGGAAAGCAGCGTTTTCTCCGCCTGGATGCCGTTGATCCTGAAAAACACTTCCGCGTTTTTTTCCGAACTGCCGGCAACGCTGATGGGCGGAGCTCCCGCCAAAAGCCCGTCTTCCGGCAAGTTGATAACCGGCGGGGCGGGTGGTGCAAGGGCTACTGCAAACTCGTATTCCCGGCCGGTTACATTGCCCAGGCTGTCATAGGCATTAATTTGCAGCGTATGCAATCCGTCTTCAAGATCATGAACATCGATATAGCATTGGTACGGGGAATTATAGTCCCGGCATACCAGGGTACCGTTGAGAAAGAATTCAACATGGCTCATGCCGGAATCATCGGATGCATCGACCCGGATATGGCCGGAACCGGCTATCAGTTCGCCCCCGGCAAATTCATTTTCATTGAAATGAACGAAGTGAATGTCCGGTCCGCTCGTATCCGGCGATGGGATGGCCCAAACCGTGGAAACATCCGCTTTTTCCCATCCTGAAATATTGACGGCGGTGACGGCGAAATAGTAAGGGGTGCCGTTTTCCAGTCCGGCGACGTTTGCGGTTGAATTTTCCGAAACCAGGGCCGGAGTCATCGCGGAAACACCGTCAAAATCCGTTGTTGAAGCATATACGGCATAATGATCAAGCACATCGGTTGCCGTGACGGCGTCCCATCTCAGCGTTACATAACCGTCATATATCTCCGCGTACAAACCGGTCGGATTGCCGATCAGAGTGGCGGCGTCTGTTTCCGCACCGCCGCTTTCATTTCCGTCATTATCAAATGCCGTAATCGCAACATCATACAGATTGGCGGGAGAAAGGCCGTCAACCTCGAATTCATTCGTTTCGGGCGAAAGCGTTACAGGTTCTTGGGCGCCGTCGAAATAAATCCTGTACCCGGCCAGGTCGCCGGCGCTATCCTCGGAATGACGCCAGGAGAAAACCAACCCGTCTTCAAACGATATTGCCGCCAGATCCGTTACATCTTCCGGCGGGATGACGTCTTTGGTAACCGCTGATACCGGCATAACCGATGAACCGAAAAGCCCGAAATCATCCACCGCCACAACAGCGAACCAGTATTTTTCCCCCCGATCGAGGCCAGTCACCGCAAAGGCGAAATTTCCGGCATCAACCGTGTCGGTGTAACCGTCAATGGAGGATATGTCGTCAAATTCTTCAACCGACATGTAAATACGATAGTGATCGACTTTCCGATCAACGCCGGCGGCTATCTCATCATAAAAGTCCTCATTATAATCACGCCAGTCGAGCAGCACCGTGGTACCGTCGTGCTCTCCTTCGGCCTCCAGGGTCTCAACCGGAGGCGGGGTTATTTCCGCATAAACAATCTCTACTATTACGGGATCGCTTGTATTCCCGGCCCGATCCCTTGCGGTCACTGTAAACCGATTCAAACCTTTTGCCAAAGACAGGGTGTGCTGCCAGCCGGTTCCCTGTTCATAGCCGATTATCTCTTCATCGTTCAAGTATATGGCGGCGTAGTCTTCCCGGTTTCCGCCGATTTGCTGTGTCCCGGTATATACCGGAGACGTCACCGGATGAATATCCGGAGCAGGCGGGGGCGTCGTGTCAACCGTAAAAGTAAAGTCATAGGGCACAGCCCGGTTTTCATGATTGTCTTCGAGTTCAAGCGAAACCGTATAGCGGGACTCGGGAAAATCCTCCGCCGGCGTGAAAATCAACAGATCGTCTTCCGACAATTCCCATGCGCCTTCCACGGTACTGTCCGCACCGTCACGGATTTTGTATAAACTATTATCCAGGCTGACGCCGGAGCCGGCTTCTTCGATCCCGACCGCAACGTTTTCCGGTATGGTGTTGAGAAACGAGCCATCAATGGGATAAACATCCGTTATCAAAGGAGGAATCGTATCCACGTATATATCGAACCATGACGATGGACTCCTGCGCCCCGCTTCATCTTCGAACCAGACTTCAAGGCTGTTGCTTCCCTCCTCCAGGGGATATTCAATCGTCCATGTCTCTCCGGAGCCGGACCAAACCGGATTGTCGTTGATCCAGAGAACACTTCCCGTTGCAGCCGGGCCTTCCAAAACGATAGACGACAGGTTGGAATAGTTTTGGGCGGGTCGTTCCTGCAGCGCCCCTTCAAACAATTTATCGCCGGCAACAGCCGGTACAACCGCAGGGAGGGGAATACTCAGGGAGTTGTTGTGTTCATTTGACTCAATGACTGTATTATTGACGTCCGCAACAACATCCACTGCATGATCAGAGAAAGTCGCCAGCCATGTTGCTTCAACAAAAACGGATGCCCCCGGCGCCATTGCCTCGTTTACCGCCGCCGAGGCAATTTCCTTGCCGCTCACAACAAAGGCAACCAGAAAGCCCTCTTCAACCGCAACGTTGCCAATATTTTCAATAACGGCCGTCAGTGTAACGGGTTCCCCTTCCCGGACAAGCGCTTTTTCGGCTGTAATGGCAGAAACAACCAGATCGGGCATATACTCGCCCGTGGCAAAGGACCAAACCGGGCCCGACATCCGATCAATGCTGCAAGCGTTCTCTTCGTTACAGATTCCCGGGGCCGGTCGCGCAACGATTTGCCAGTAATAAGTACTGTTATTGACCAATCCGGAAACACTGTATTCATTTTCCCTTAGGTTTTCCGCGACAAGAAACATGCCGCCGGAATCTTGTCCCATCCACAAATCATAAACGAATGAACCCCTCGTCAATTCCTGCCCGCTCCATGAAAAAACCAGGGAACCCGGAACACTCTTCCTGTCTATGTGAACGCCATCCTGTCCGTCTGCAGGAAAAGGGTTACAAGGAGCAAAGGGATGTTTTTCAGCCTTATTATACTCGGCAACGCAATCGCTTCCGGCCTCCAGAAACGGATTTGCATCCACCGATCCCCAAACTGTTTCCCCACTGCCGTTGGGCCCTTCCGGGGTACACCACCAATTGTTTTTCGCCGAAAGCTCCAGCGGCGGTGACCTGTCAATACCCAGTGCGAAAAAAACATTGCCGCAAAAGTTGTTGTTTTCGATCCGAGTTACCAAATCCCAATCATCGTTCTGGCCTTCATTCCGGGCCGAATCATCAGCCAGCTCAGACATATACAGATCGGGCTCCAAAAGGACAACGCCGCCGATATTCTCTTTAATGTTGTTGCAGGTGATTATTGAATGCCAAGCCCCCGATCCCCTCAAAACAATGCCCGCATCACCCGCACGAACAGTACTGAACCGGATAGGTACAGAAATATCCGTCATATGAATATTGGCGCCATGATTTAAAGGACCGTCATCCAAACAAGAACCTCCGTATTCGATAACGGAATGTTCAATGGCAGACAATTCAGCATCGGTCATTTCGCTGAAAATGAGCCCTCCCCAATCCATCGGGGCAGGAGATGGTTTGTTGGAGGTAAACACGACAGGGGCCTCCGGTGTACCAACCGCGAACAAGGCCCCGGGTCCCGGGCCGGCGTGATAAAAAGGATTTGCGGGATCATAATAAGGAGAATTTATAGATTCCTCACGCAGCCCCGCTTTCAAGTGGGCGCCCGGATCAAAACGAACTTCCACCCCCGGTTCTATGGTAAGAATATTCGTATCCATGTAATGATTGGGGTACTGATCGGGGTACTGATTTGGGCGTCCGTCCGGCAAGTTATTGGGGGCAGCTTCCTGCAAATCGTATAATGTTTCATTGATAACGTTGTATTCGTTTTCATCCTGGCCATCCGCTGATGCGCCAGTGTGAAAATAAGGGGCATAAATCACGTGGCTGATTACAGTCGGCCCTGTCACCACATAGGGACTTTCGTCCGGTGTCCATGTGGTATCCTCCGCGATAAGCCCCCTGACAAGCGTTGCAAAGAGGGGTTTGCCCGAGACATTTGAGACATCGGTTTTTTCACCCCCGGAAATATTCACGGCCGTTACTGCAAAATAGTAAGTATTATTGCTTTCAAGGTTAAAAATGGTTGCTGTTGTATCGCTTACACTTTTTTTGCGAGTCCAGCCCCGGGGGTGGTCGACCGATTCAAACGGGGATTCAAGAACATACACCTCGTAGTGCCCAACGAGATCGGAAGGCGCCGAAGCCTCCCAGTTCAGGATCATGCTTCCATAATGCGGTGTGGCCGTCAGGTTTTGCGGGTTTTCAACAAGAGTGGCCGCCTCAATTGCAGTCCGAACACTTTCCTCTTCATCCGCGTATACTTCGGAAACAGAAATCTCATAGCGGGTGGCCGGGCTCAATCCAACAATTTCAAATCCGTTTTCATCGGGCGCAATGCATTCCCCGACCAGGGCGTTATTCAGGTATACCTGGTAGCATTGAAGTTTATGGGCGGTACTTTCGGAATGGTCCCATTGGATGGCAACTGATGTTTCCAGTGATTCGGTGATACGCAAATTCCGTATAACGTCGGCGGGCCTCGCATCAACGAGCATCTCCGCTTCAGAAGGAATAATTGCCATATCGATGGGTTGTCCTGTTTCATTCACCGCCATGACAGCAAAATAATAGCTTCGACCTTGCCGCAGACCCTCAAGTGTGTAGGATCTTGTGCCCGCCAGTGTCGTGGCTTTAGAGATCAAATTATCAAACGAATCGAATGAACTTCGATTCTGTTCCGCATAGATACGGTAAGAAACAATATCAAAATATCCGGAATAAAAGTCTTCATCGAATGCCGTCCAATCAAGATGAGCGGAAACACCATCGATTTCGGCGTCGATTACAAGGTATTCGCTTACCACGGGCGACCTTGGTTCACCATCAACCACTGAAAAACAAATGCCTATAAAAAGCAGGCCGAAAAAAAGTACGCACCAAATTTGCTTTACCAGTCGAATATGCTTCTTGGGCGGAAAAGGTGAGCTCACGGAAACTCCCTGTATTTTGGAGGTTTACTTTCCAAAAACCAGCCAAACGGATGGGCCTGTGATAGCTTTTTCGGAAATCAGTCGTTGCAGTTATGGCACGAAATACGGTTGATGGAGATGGTGCGCCGACTATTTGGAGCATTGGCGCGCCCGTGGAGTTCCCGGTACGACTTTAAGGCCTCCAGACCGCCTTCCATGAAAAATACGTTGTGAACTCCGGCGGATATCGCCTTATGGCGAACGGACTCGCAGCCCGTACCGTGGCGGTTGAAGAAAAGCACTGCAGGGCGGGGATCATCGCTTGCATGGCGAATTAGGCGCTCTGTAAAGGACTCTGCCGATGCATCCAAGAACAATGTATCTGCAAACGATATCTCGGAATCGGACTGATCTTTGGTGAAAGAACAGGCATGTCATGGAAACGCACGCCTTCGATACTCTGCGCCGGCCTCCAACGATTATGAGCAATAGGGATTTTGCATCGGTTTTCACAAGCCAGTTCCAATAATTTACTTTACGCCCAGAATATTTCGCTCGGTTGCAAACCCATCGGCGGCATCCATTATCATGTGGACCGGGTGGGTACTTTCGATATAGCTTCCCGCAGGGATGGTCCCATTGTCCCGGGCATCGAACCGCACACTGCCGGGGTGGTCGCCGTTTGCGGAACACTCCATTTCCACCGGCACACCGTTTCCCGCGTTAAGCGAAAGAACCGTCCCGTTATGGCGGCAAACAGCCGTCACTGACCGGGCTTCCACCGGCAGCGCAAAACGTTTCCCGTGATGATCCGGTAATGAAGCCGCTTCCCCCTGTTCAACGGAGATCCGGTCGACACGACTCCATGTGTCGATTTGGACCGATGCGTCGCCGTAAGGGCTTACGATATAAATGGTGATGACTCTGGTTCTGTATGGGGCAATGGGCTTGAGGGGGAAGTGCAACACCCCGATTCCAAGGCAATCAACCGAAAGATCGTGGGGATGAGATGTTTCGACTCCTTTCACTCGCTGCGTGGAGGTCTTGTCAACCGGGGCGTAGACACACAGGGATGCATTCCTAACCGGGCGGTCGGTGGTGTTTTTCACAGTGAAACCATAACGGATCTGCCGGGCGATTTCACACAACGGTTCATGCGGAAAAGAGGCGTTTTCCGGATCTGGCGACAGCAGCGTCCATAAGGATATGAATATCCCGGCGGCAAATGCGATACTGCATATCCATATGTACTTACTGTTCATGAAAATCCCCTGTGTTCGCCGACGCCACAAAACCAGTAAATTTTCATATCAGTGGCAATCAATACGCACATTCTGTTTTAAAATGCGATAAAATATACCTTAAAACATTAAATAACTGAGTTAATCGCTATACATAAAGCAACATTATACTACTAAATATTAAAATATAATTACCACAAAAAATTGATAATCAGGTTAAAATACGAACTAATTTTTTACCATATAACTTTATAAATTAATTAAGTCAATTAATTTTGTATAAAAAAATAATTTTTTTTGCAAAACAAAAGAGTACTTGTTTATTATATATACCTAATAAAAGTATTTATGTAGAGAAATATAGATTATATATAAATTAAATAAGCTCAAAAAGAAGTTTTTTTCTACGAAATGAATTGACCATCCAATGGGTAAAGCTATATGAGTTCGGACTACGCGCCACAGGAGGCTTGATGGCTTGGTAAACAAGAATCTATCCGGGCCTGTCCGCGATTCTTCAGAATTTCACTTATGCTAAGTGCGCTTTGCCGGATCGGAGAAAAAAGATGGCATCAAAAGCAGTGCAAAAAATAGAACCGGCAGAACAAAGAGTACTTCAAAGAAATCTATCTTTAGATCGATACACCGGGATGACCGGTTAAATCAGGTACAGATCGCTGCATTGCTCAACCGACATAAAAGCTGGGTGTGCCGGTGTTTGTCCTTGTGAGGTCACTGTCCCGGCGCATACCCGCAAAAAACGGGGCCGCAAGCCCCTGCCCAAGGATTTTACCGTCATTGGGTCTTCCGGGGTGGTCCCCCGGGATAGATCGAGGTGGTATATCTATATCACCCGACCCGCGCAGACAACGTGCCCGGTGAATTTTTAAGTGAGACGGAAAAATTTTTTTATTCAGTACGGCCGTATTCTTTTTCCGACTGCCGCAGAGTTTCTTTAAGCACAGGAATGCGCTGCTTGTCCTTGGGATCCTTTGAGGTGTTCTTTAGTTCGATCAACGTTTTTAGGTCCAGCACTCGAAGGGAGTGGTCCCTGAAATCGATTTTAACGGTGTGCGCCAGGAGGTCTTGATAAAATCTGCCTCCCTCAATAGCAGCCAAGACATCTATCGGACCGATACGGGTCGTAAGACGCACGTGACCCTTTCCCGAAAGGTCGCGTTCCTCCGGTTCAATCATCTTGTCATCCATTCGACGTTGAACGGCATCGACAGTTCTGAGAAAGGCAAGTAGTTTGTCGATATTTTCCGGCGCCTGACTGTGAACGATATCCACATCCATCGTTGTGACAGGGGCACCCTGTATAACCGCTGCAAGTCCTCCGACCAATATAAAATCAACCCCTGCCTCTAACAGCCCCTCCAGAACTTCACTTAGGCTTGCGCTCGTTGACTTTCTGCCGCCTGTAGGCATCTCTCAACTCCACAATTGTGCGCAAAGCGTTATCATTGGCCCGTAGTCGTTCTTCGGGCGACATTCTTATGAACATGGCGATCAATCCCCGGTCCACACAAGATTGATCTTTATTTTTTGCTTTATCAGGCATATTATCTTCCTTTTCCGAACTATGAATCCCGTTGCCGAACATTGGAAGCAACCGGCGCCGCCACAAAATTTCCTGCGAAGCGTAACGGCCTTACCGGCGTCCTGTCTACTGGCTGGTTATGAAATTCCCGCTATTTTTCCTCTTTATAGCGGTTGGCATCATCAAAGAAAGTAATGTCCGCATACCCGGCATAGACTTTTCCGGAATGTTTGATATTTTTAGGGATATGATAGATGTCTCCCTTGCTATACTCTCTTTTAACGCCATCTATCGTCAATTCAATCTTGCCGCTAAGAACAAAGCCTACTTGCGCTGCATGAGAATGTTCTGGTAGATCCACGTCATTTTCAAATTGCATAAAGATCACTTGATGATCTTTGGCTTGTGACAACCAGGCGGTGATTCCATCAAGAGGTATATCGGCTTTCGGCAAATTTTTGATTGGATCGGGAAAAATATTGTTCATTTTTAATCCTTCATAACGCTGCCCATAACCCGCAGTCGAATGCGGAGCGACGGAGGTGGAATTAAAAGGAAAATGCTGTTTCCGCGTCCGGTTGAACTTTTTGTTGTGCGATTCAGCTTAGATGCATTCGTAAAAAGTCTCGATCTGACGGCTTTGTAAAAAGTTCAAGATCAAGGCTTGCGCGATTTCGAAGAATGCAGCGTACTTGGCGTACGTGAAATTCTGAGAAATCGCGCATAACGCAGATA
>PUOB01000165.1 GCA_003551985.1 Desulfobacteraceae bacterium
CGCCATGGCGTGACAAGATCAAGGCTTGCGAAATTTCGAAGAATACAGTCACGCCAAGGCGTGATAAAATTCTGAGAAATTTCGCATAACGCAGATATTGGACTTTTTACGAAGCCGTCAATTTTAAATTTATTCGACAGGTGTTAGTATGATACCAAAAGTGCTGATTATAGATGATGACCGGGCGATGCTTCGTTTACTGGAAAAAGAGCTGGAAGAATACGCCGATTTTTTTTCCATCGCCACTGCAGCGGATGGTGAGGATGCACTCAATAAGCTCTCAAGTGAGAATGTCTCGCTTGTCATTACCGACCTTCGCATGCCGGGGGTCGACGGTTTCGACGTGCTGAACCGTGTCATAAAGGACTACCCCGACATTCCCGTTATGGTCATGACCGCCCACGGCAAGCCTAAAACAAAGGAAGTGGTCATGAAAAGCGGTGCCGTCGATTATTTGGCCAAGCCGGTGGACGGTGCCAAATTGTTCGGCCGAATTATGAAAGCCCTGAAAAAGATGAAGGAGGGCGGGAGCCTTAACCGGATTTCGCTGGAAACATACTTGCAGCTGGTCGAAATGGAAGAGCAGACCTGCACCCTCAGAGTAATGAATCAATCAATCGACAGGATGGGGGTTTTATTTTTCAAAAACGGTTTTTTGATGGATGCCCGAATTGGCGGTCGAAGAGGTCGTGCGGCCGCATACGAGATACTTTCCTGGCCCGGGGTGTCCTTGTCCATCGAAAACAGCTGCGCCATTGAAAAAAAGAACATCGACGGGGAGTTGCAGGCCATTTTGCTGGATGCCATGCGAAACAAGGATGAAGATGATACGGCGGATACCGTGGAACCCGTTGATTCCGGTCCAGATCAGACCGCTCCGGCGGAAACCGTCCCAACCCCGTCGGAGGCCGGAAATAAGGCGGCTGATGAACCATCGCCCGATGCCGGGAAAAGTCCGCAACAGGCCAAAACCGGCTTTCATGTCAAAAACACGCCGGTCGCGGATGAATCAATGTCCCCGGTAGCGGCTGCGGGGGAAAAATTTGCCGCCGCCATGGGCGGAAATGTTGCCATTCAGGATATATACAGCGATCCGGAATGGGCGAAATTGATCTCCCATGTGGAAAATCTCGGGCAATTATTTGAATCCGGTGTGTTAAATGTGATATATATTAACCGCTCGGACAGGCAGGTTCTTGTTGTCCCGGATGTAGAAAACGTGGTGCTTTTGATTGACAAGGATGTGCCCCGTGAAGGGGCAATTTCCGTATTCGCGTAACGGATGGCCGGCCAGGCGAAACGCTTCATATACGCGGCGTGGTAATTTTTCATACGCGAAGGCAGCCGTGTCGCATGCCTGGCGGATGAAAAATTGCTGCAACGCAGTAGATGGGACTTTTAACGACGCCATCAATAATTGAGACAACGCATTCGGTGGGACTTTTCATGAAAGACATCTTCAAGGATCTTGTGGGAATAGAGGGGGTTCAGGGCGCAATCGTGCTTGATTCGGCGGGGACTTTGGTCGCAAGCCGGTTTTCCGGTCAGTACGCTTCCAGGGCATCTGCGGTTGAACAGTTTGAATGGGAGCCGTTTCTGCTGGAGCTTGGAGAGCTTCTGGAGGCGGATTTTGTCTTCGATCAAGGGCGGTTTTATCTTCGAAAACTCCAGGCGGGGTTTTTGCTGGTTATTATGAATGATATTGCATCGATTTCCATGGTCCGGCTGAACTGTGAAATCCTGCTGCCCCAGCTGGATGCGTTGAAAAATTCCGGCAGTCGTATTGGCCGTATTTTAAAGAAAAAGATTTTTTGACGTTTCAGTGAAAAACCTGCCAAGACGTGTTCCCTTTTCTGATACGCCCTGTAAGTTATTCTTCTTTTTCATGGATCAAGTTTGATGGACTCGTAAAAAGTCACAAGATAAGGAACAGATGGCCAAGTTAAAAGTTCCATATACAAGGCGCAGTAATTTTTCATACGCGAAGGCATACAAGTCGTATGCCTGGCGGATGAAAAATTGCTGCAACGCAGTAGATGGGACTTTTAACGACGCCATCAATGTTAAGGGCATGCCCGCGGGATCCTTTTTTTGCCCCGGGCCAGATGACACCATGGATAATAAAGGATCTGAATCACATGGAAATCGCATCCGAACAATCCGATCTGCAGTCAAAAATTAAATCCGCCGAGGCTTATGAGTCTCACGGCCTTTTTGATGAAGCGGTTGCCCTCTACCGGTCCATCCTTGCCGAACACCCTGAGATAGAGAGGGAGAAAAGGGCTGAAATCGAAGCCAAGGTCAAAGACCTGGGCAAGGAGATGGAGGACATCGAGCAGGAGGCGGCCCAGGATCTTTCATCAGCGGATGTTTCCCATATAAAAACAGGGCTTTCCATAGGTGAGAGCGCACCTGAAACCCTTGACAGCGCCTCTGCATTCAGGGAACTGGGCCTTTACAAGGAAGCGATTGATGAATATCAGAAGCTTTTTGGAATGGAGTACCCCTTAGATGATTTTTTAAGTGATCTTATCGAATGCCTCTTTACGATATATTCCCCGGAAAAAGCCGTTGAATGGGTTAACCACCTGGTTGCCGATTACAAGCTTGACAAAAAAGACGAAGCCACGGTCCGCTTTGAGTTGGGCGCAGCCCTGGAGCAGCGTGATCATCAGGAACTTGCCGCAAGCAGCTTCGAAACCGTCCAGAAAATCGACCCGGTATACCCGAAGATCCAGGAAAAAATAAAGTCGATCGAGCCCGGAAAACGGTATGAGTCGAGATACGACTACCTGCTTAAAAATGAAATCGTGACGACTGACCAGCTTCAGAAAGCGCTTGCCCAGTCCAAGAAAAGCAAGAAGAGCGTCGAACATGTCCTTATGAACCAATTCAGGATTTCGAAGGACGAAATCGGCAAATCCTTATCCGCTTATTACAATTGCCCGTTTAAACCCTTTGACCCGGAAATGTCCATTCCTTATGAGCTCCTTGCAAACCTCAAAAAACCGTTTTTGCTCCAGGACCTGTGGGTTCCCCTGCATTGGGAAATCGATTATATCGAAATCCTTTTGGATGATCCCAAGGACCTGAGAAAGATGGACCATGCAAAGGCCCTCTTCAATACGAACAAATTCACTTTTTCAGTGGGCATCAAGGAAGATATCGAGGAAACAATCAATCATTTTTTTGCCGGGAAAAAGAAAAGCGTATCGGGCAAGCCTGATGCAGCCCCGGTTGAACTCGATGAAATGCCGGACATCGGCTTTGAGGAAGAAGATGAGGAGGAGGAGGATGTCGCGGATGCCTATGATGAATCGTCGAGCAAAGTGGTTCGGCTGGTCGACCAGGTATTGATCAGCGCCTACCGGAAAAATGCCTCTGACATCCATGTCGAGCCTTGCGGGATCGCCAAGCGCACAAAGGTCCGGTTCCGTATCGATGGCGTCTGCCAGGATTTTACCGAAGTGCCCAATGCGTTTGCCACGGCGATTCTTTCCCGGATAAAAATTATGTCCAACCTCGATATCTCGGAGCGGCGGCTTCCCCAGGACGGAAAGATAAAGTTCAAGCGTAGAGGCGTGCCCCCGTTTGAATTGCGGGTTGCGACAATGCCCACCTCAGGCGGATTTGAGGATGTTGTGCTTCGTATTCTTGCCGCATCCGGCGCCATGGAAATCGACGACATGGGAGTGACCGAGAGAAATCTTCGGGTGCTGAAACGCTCCATCGCAAAACCATATGGCCTTGTTTTGTGCGTTGGCCCCACCGGTTCAGGTAAAACGACCACCCTGCATTCCGCCCTGGGCGCCATCAACACACCGGAGCGAAAAATCTGGACGGCTGAGGATCCTGTGGAAATTTCCCAGCAGGGGCTCCGCCAGGTTGAGACGCACAATAAAATCGGGCTGGATTTTGCGCGAATCATGCGCTCCTTCCTGCGTGCCGACCCGGACGTCATAATGGTGGGCGAAATGCGGGATTACGAAACCGCCTCGATCGGCATCGAGGCTTCCCTGACAGGTCACCTCGTGTTTTCGACGCTTCACACCAACTCGGCACCGGAGACCATCACCCGTCTTTTGGACATGGGGCTCAATCCTCTGAACTTTTCGGATGCGTTTATCTGCGTTCTGGCACAGCGCCTTCTCAGGCGGCTTTGCAAAAGCTGCAAAAAGGAATACAACCCATCGAAAGAGGAGTTCGATGAAATCGTTGATTCTTATAATCCCGAACATTTTAAAAGTACCGGCATTCAACACAACAATGATTTGAAGCTGTATGCCCCGGTCGGCTGCGACAAGTGCAATGGCAGCGGCTATAAAGGCCGTCTTGGCATTCATGAGATGATGGAGGGGACGGCCGAAATCAAGCGAATGATAAAAAAACAGGCCAGCGCCGAGGAGCTTTACCAGCAGGCAGCCAGCCAGGGCATGTCGACCCTGATGCAGGACGGCGTTTTGAAGGTGTTTCAGGGCATTACAGACATGAGCGAAGTTCGGCGCGTCTGTATCATGTAATACGTACATAGAGCTGTGGGGCTCGCACGATGGGGATTTTAAAGTATTTCAGGAAATATTGGCCCGGCAAAGGAAGATATGGACTAAAAGGTACCTCACCTGATATGCTGATTGATTCCATAGATGACACGTCCACGGATAAGCGGGGCTTTTCAAGGCATTGGGTTTCTTTCCCGGTAATCGTTTCCAGGCGGGCGGGCGATAGCGAGGCACACCGGGAAAAATCCGTGCTGCAGGATATATCGGGCGGGGGCGCCTTGTTCGTCTCCAGCAGTCCGGAGAATTATTACCCCGGTCAGTTGTTGTATATATCCATCATGCTTGACGGAACCAACGATGTAAGGGCGCGGATACGGACGGAGGCGACTGTTATCCGTATTCATCAGCATGAAAGCACTAACGGTCTGGAATCAGAAAAAAAAGGTGCCGGGATTGCTGTTCAGTTTGATCGTTCTTTCGAGTTTGAGCGTGTTGATAACAATAATTCTGAGCCAATCGGATGAAATCAGGCTTGAAAAGAACCTATAATACATTTTCAGGCAAAATTCTGGCCGCATTGGGGTTGATGGCCCTCCTGCCGTATATCCTGGTCATTTATCTGTTTTTTCATGAGCGTATAACGCCTTCCGAGACGGTTTATCTGTTTTCCTTTCTTGCATTGCTTTCCATTTTTGTCGGCTACGCAATGCTTCGCCGGTCGGCCGACCAGGTTCAGTGGTTGAGCGAACAGATCGGGAAGCTTGAATCCGGTGAAAAAAAGGATCCCATTGCGATTGAGGGGGATTTCGAGTTCGCTGAGATCGCCAGGCATTTCAATTCGATGGTCAAGAAACTCAATGACATGAATCGTCAAAACCAGGAGCAGGCCACGCAGTTGATGGTTTATGCCCGGGACCTGTCGCTTTCCTACCAGCGAACCAAGCAGGAGGAGGCGTTCAGAAACCGCATAAGCCGCTATGTCGGAAACAACCTGGTTGAAAAGCTTGTTGAATTGAAGGACGGTGTTTTTCTTGAGACCGAAAGAAAGGACGTCACGGTTCTATTTGCAGATATCCGATCTTTTACCGCGATGGCGGAGCAGATGGATGCCGAGGAAGTCGTTACCATGTTAAACGAGTATTTCTCGGTGATGGTGGAGATTATTTTTAAAAACAACGGATTGCTTGATAAATTTGTAGGGGACCAGTTGATTGCGGTATTCGGCCTGATCGATATCGTTGACAACCACCCCGTAAACGCCATTCGAACGGCGCTGGAGATGGATGCGGCCATAAAGCGAATTCAAAAAGTGCGGTCGGCAAAAGGACGGCCGGTTTTTGACGTCGGCATGGGTATTAATACCGGTACCGCCATCATTGGCAACATCGGCTCTGAAAACCGGATGGACTACACTGTTATCGGTGACTGCGTCAATGTTGCCGCCCGGCTGGAGCACATGGCAAAAGGGGGCGAAATCATCATCGGCGAGAAAACATACCAGCAAAACACGGGGCATTTTCTGTTTGAAAGCCGCGGCGAGGTGTACGTCAAAAACAAGCTCGAGCCCGTCGTCTGTTACAACGTGCTCGGGTATGGCAAGGATAACGTGGCGGAAGTGCATGGGAATCGAACCCACCCGGGACGGTTTTAACGCCCCACACCGGATTTGAAGTCCGGGAGCCCCACCAGTGAGCTGCGCACTTCCACATATCGACCGCAGGAAAAATAACGCTTATTTTGGGACAGGTCAAGTGTTTTGAAGGACGGGGTAATGATAAATGAAAACAGGCTCAGGGATCTTTTCGAAACCCTGGTGCGTATAGACAGTGTTTCCGGCAGGGAAGGCGCCATATCCTACGAGATCCGGAGAATACTCGAAGCCATGGGCGCGGAGATATTCATCGATGACAGCGGCCGTCATACCGGCAGCGACACCGGGAACATCATCGCCAAGTTCCGGGGCAACCGGGAAGCGCCGCCGCTGTTTTTGAACGCCCACATGGACACCGTCGAACCCGGCGAAGGCGTAAAGCCCGAATTCGACAACGGCGTTTTTAAAAGCGACGGCCGCACGATACTGGGTGCGGACGACAAGAGCGCCATTGCCATTATCATCGAGGCAATGCGGGTGATCCTGGAGAACAACCTTCCCCACGGACCGGTGGAAGTGGTTTTGACCACATGCGAGGAAACCGGCCTTCTGGGTGCGAAACATCTTGATTATTCCCTTCTGGATGCCCGCTACGGGTATACCCTGGATACGTTTGATACGGAATCGATCATTACCAAGGCGCCGGCGGCCAATCATTTCC
This sequence comes from Desulfobacteraceae bacterium, assembly GCA_003551985.1. The sequence goes on from PUOB01000165.1 coordinate 6,812, forward strand.
AGTTTACGGTTAACGGGAAATCCGCCCATGCCGGTGCAGAGCCGGAAAAAGGGATCAATGCCATCCTGGTTGCGGCGAAAGCCATCGCCGGGCTGTCAATGGGCCGGATAGACGCCGAGACGACCTGCAATATTGGTTTTATCGAGTGTGCCGGGGCGACGAACATCGTTCCGGAGCGGGTGCATGTCAAGGGAGAGGCCAGGAGTCACAATGCGTCGACGCTGGAGCGGGTAAGCCGCGAGGTTGTGGCTTCTTTTGAGCGGGCGGTCAAGGAGTTCCCCGACCGGGATGTGGACGCGAATCTGCCCAACGTGACGGTCGAGCTGGAAAATCAATTTCCCAATACGTTTATTCCCGAGGACCATCCGGTCGTCGTCATTGCCCGACAGGCGGCAGAAAACCAGGGGCGGACGCTGACTACGAAAAAAACCGGCGGCGGCTCGGATGCCAATATCTTTTTTTCGAAAAATATTACCACCGGCGTAATCGGCACCGGCATGCGCGATGTCCATACCGTGCGCGAGAATATCAGTCTTGCGGACATGGTGAAGACGGTTTCGTTTGTCGTTGAGATCATCCGCCTGCATGCCGGGCAAAAAGAAGAAAATCCTGCATGATTGCGTATTTTGACTGTTTTTCAGGAATCAGCGGCGACATGACCCTGGGGGCGTTGATGGACCTTGGGATTTCCCCCGGGTGGCTGGCGCATCATCTTAAATCCACACTGGGCATTACCGGCTTTGACATAACCGTCGAAACGGTTGAGCGCGGCGGCATCCGCGGAAAAAAGGTCGATGTGATTGTGACGGACAGTGCCGAGCGGAATTATGCCCGGATCCGTAGCATCATTGAAAGGAGCACCCTTTCCGGGTTTGCGGCGCAAACGAGCCTTGCCATGTTTCAAAAACTTGCCGCGGCCGAGGCGGCCATTCACGGCTGCCCCGAAGACGAGGTGCACTTCCATGAGCTTGGCGGGGTGGATGCCATCGTGGATATGGTGGGTACCGCGGTCTGCATCGAGCAGCTGGGCATCGAGGCCGTTTTTTCCTCCAGGGTTGCGCTTGGGTCCGGCATGGTCCAATGTGCCCATGGACGGCTTCCCGTTCCGGCCCCGGCGACCCTTAAGATACTCTCCGGCATACCGGTTTACGGCTCTGACATCGCGTGCGAATTGACCACCCCGACCGGTGCGGCCATCATTGCCACGTTGGCACGGGCGTTTGAGCCGGTGCCGGATATGGTGGCCGGTAATGCCGGATACGGTGCGGGAAGACGGGATTTTCCAGGGCAGCCCAACCTCCTTCGCATTATTACGGGAGATCCGGCCGGGTCCATATCCGACGATCCCGTTGCGGTGATTGAAACCAGTATCGACGACATGAACCCCGAAGTATTCGGTTTTCTGACCGATAAGCTGTTTGATGCCGGCGCGCTTGATGTCTGCCTGTTTCCGGTTTATATGAAAAAAGGCCGTCCCGGTACCCTGCTGCAGGTATTGTGCCCCAGGGCGAAGCGGACGGCATTGAGCCACATGATTCTGACTGAATCCAGCGCTGCAGGCCTGAGGCATTATCCTGTGGGACGGCAGGTATTGAAACGGGAGACGGTTTTCGTCCCGACGCCCTTTGGGGAGATCTCGGCCAGGCGCATGACGGCACCGGATGGAAG
>PUOB01000266.1 GCA_003551985.1 Desulfobacteraceae bacterium
GATGTATTTTTTCGCGTTGTCCCATGCAGCACCGCCGGTGGTCATGGAGATCGCAACGAAAATACCGGTTACGATGCTGCCGATGAGCAGGCCGCCCAGGGCCACGGGGCCCAGCAGGAAGCCGACGATCAGGGGTGCGACAACCGGGATAAGGGCCGGAACCAGCATTTCCTTCAGCGCGGCCTTGGTTACGATGTCAACGCATGCGCTGTAATCCGGTTTTCCGGTGCCTTCCATGATGCCCGGAATTTCGCGGAACTGGCGACGGACTTCTTCAACAACTTCACCGCCCGCACGGCCAACGGCCTGCATGGCGATGGAGGTGTACAGGTACGGCAAAAGACCGCCGATAAACAGACCGACAATAACTTCAACACTGCCCAATCCAAAGTCAAGGGCTTCAACAGCGTCTTCAGCGGCACCGACGATCTCGAATTCCATAACGAAGGCGGTGAAAAGCACCAGGGCGGCCAGACCGGCGGAGCCGATGGCGTATCCCTTGGTAACGGCCTTGGTGGTGTTTCCGACCGCGTCAAGGGGATCGGTGACGGCGCGAACGCTGTCGTCGAGCCCGGCCATTTCAGCGATGCCGCCGGCGTTGTCGGTGATTGGGCCGTAAGCGTCAATGGCGATGACCATGCCGGTCATGGAAAGAAGCGCCGTGGCCGCGATGGCAACGCCGTAGAGGCCGGCAAAGCCGTGGGCCACAAGAATGCCGATACAGATGGCGATAACCGGCAGCGCCGTTGCCTGCATGCCAATGCCGAGACCGGCAATGATGTTCGTGCCGTGTCCGGTTGTCGAAGCTTCAGCAATGTGTTTCACCGGGCCGTAAATGCCGGTGTAGTACTCGGTAATACCGACGATCAGAACGGTCAGCACGAGACCGACCAGGGCGGAATAAAACAGGTTGATTCCGGGAATGCCGCCGATGGATTCCACCTGGGTTACGGTAAAGGCATAAAACACGATGGCAGCCAGAATGGCCGATCCGAACATGCCTTTGTAAAGCGCGCCCATGATGTATTCATCTTTTCCGAGGCGGACAAACAGCGTGGCGACAACCGATGCCAGAATGGAGATTGCGCCGAGAACCAGCGGGTAGAAAGCCGCCATGGGCTCTTCCGGAAAATACAGGGTGCCGAGCAGCATGGCCGCGACAACGGTGACAACGTATGTTTCGTACAGGTCGGCTGCCATGCCGGCACAGTCGCCGACGTTGTCGCCGACGTTGTCAGCGATGGTTGCGGGGTTTCTCGGATCGTCTTCCGGAATGCCCGCTTCAACCTTGCCCACGAGGTCCGCGCCGACGTCAGCGGCCTTGGTGAAGATACCACCGCCGAGACGGGCGAAAACGGCGATCAAGCTGCCGCCAAAACCCAGGGCCACCAGGGGCATGATATGCGCCTTGGTTTCGATGACCTCGGCACCGGCCGGCAGCAGGTAGAAGAAATACCCGGCGATGGAGGTCAGGGCCAGGCCCGCGACCAGCATACCGGTCACGGAACCGCCGCGGAAAGCCATTTTAAGGCCGGCCGCCAGGCCGCTCTTGGCGGCTTCGGCGGTGCGGACGTTGGCCAAAACCGATACCCGCATGCCGATGTAGCCAGCCAAATACGATGATACGGCGCCGATCAGAAAACCGATACCGGTTTTGCTGCCCAGTGCCACCCACAGCACGACCAGGATAACCACACCAACGATGGCCATCGTTTTCAACTGCCGGTTGAGGTAGGCGATTGCGCCTTCCTCGATCGCACTTGCGATCTGGATCATTTTCTCCTCGCCCCTGGGTGCATTCTTGACGATGCCGGCTACGACCAGGGCATACAGAATGCCCACAAGCCCGATGATCGTTGCCGCCAAGGGGATGTTGTCCATCAATGTTTCCATACTTCCTCCCTTAAAACATTTCGGTTAACAGAACAGTTCCTATCCAAATTTCCTACCGCATAATACCTGAATTTTCTGCCACATTTACAACACTATAGTGATGGGAACCAACGCCTATCTGTTGAATCGGTTCATTGCCGCGACCATGCCATCCGCCAGTATGGTATCCACGGCCTCGCGAACGGTGTCCAGAACCTTGTCGTAATCCTGCCATTCCTTTTTGGAAAACGTTCCGAGAACATGCGCCGTTATTGCGGGATCGTCACAGTCTTTTTTTGCGTCATGCCGGCTTGATGCTTCATCCGGAGAACCGGGTGGCCCCGGCCGCCCGATGCCGATTCGGATCCTTTCGAATTCATTGGTTCCCAGGGACTGAATGATTGATTTGATGCCCCTGTGCCCGCCATGTCCGCCTTTCGTCTTGATCTTGATCCTTTGGCCGTCTAAATCCAGATCATCGTGTATGACCAGAATATTGGCCGTGTCGATGTTGAAATAACGGGCCAACTGGTAAACAGGGGGGCCGCTCCTGTTCATGTAGTCCATGGGCTGGGCCAATATCACCCCTGCGCTGCCGATTTGCCCTCGGCCGAACCGGTTTTTGAACCTGTTGCGGTCAAGGGCGATGCCGTGATGGGCGCCTATCCGGTCAACCGCCATGAAGCCGATGTTGTGGCGGGTGTGCTGATATTTCCTTCCCGGGTTGCCAAGGCCGGCGATTAACCATGCGTCCCGATCCGTCATGGCAGTCCCGGCGAGGCTGATGCCCTGAAATAGGCGCTTAAGCCGGCGGAAGAGCACGCTTTGCTACTCGCCTTCTTCGCTTTCACCTTCTGATGCCTCGGCTGTTTCGCCTTCACCTTCTTCACCCGCTTCTTCTTCACCCGCTTCTTCCTCGATTTCCATTTTCGGGCTGACAAGGGTTACAACCGTAAAGTCAACTTCATACGGGATTTCCACGTCCCCTTCTACAGCGATTTCGCTGACGTGAATGGAATCCCCGACTTCCATGTTTGAAACGTCGATATCAATTTGTTCCGGTATGTTCGCGGGAAGGCAGTAGACTTCCAGCTCACGGCGGATAATCTGAAGAATCCCGCCTTCCTCAACGCCTTTTGGCACGCCCACGGTGTTGATGTAAACCGTGGTTGAGATTTTTCGGTCCATCCGTATCTCATGGAGATCCAGATGCAGGTAATGGGCTTTGACCGGGTCGACCTGGAGTTCCTTGACCATGACGGTTTTGCTGTAGGGCTTTCCGCCCTTGATGTTCAGGTTGATAAGGCCCCTGGAATAGCCGGGGCTGTTGAACATTTTTTCAAGTTCGCTGGCTTCCACGGACAGCTTGATATTATCGATGCCAGACCCGTAAAGAATAGCGGGTATTCTTCCTTCGCGCCGGAGGGAACGGGCCTGGCCCTTTCCGACGGCCTCCCGGGTTTGTGCGGTTAATTTTGCAATCTCCAAAATTTATACCTCCATATATCGGTTTAATTTTTATATAAATAAAGAAGTCACGGAATCGCCGGTATGGCTTCTGATAATCGCTTCGCCAAAAAGCTTTGAAATGCTAAGCGCAACAATTTTGCCGCACTTTTTCCGCGGTTCCGTCGTGGAAATGGTATCCGTAACAACCAGGGATTTGATGGCGGAGTCGTTGACCCGGTCGATGGCCGGGCCGGACAGCACCGCATGGGTGCAGCAGGCGTGCACTTCAGTAGCCCCGCTCGCCATGATCGAGTTTGCCGCCTCGGTCAGGGTGCCGGCGGTATCAACCATATCGTCGAGGATAACAACCTTTTTTCCTTCGACGTTGCCGATCACGGCCATTGCTTTCGCCTTGTTGGGGGCCGAGCGCCGCTTGTCTATGATGGCCAGTCCCGCGTTGAGGCGTTTCGCAAACGCCCTTGCCCGCTCAACACCGCCGGCATCCGGGGAAACGATGACCAGGTCCGCCCCGAAGGTGTTGAGCATGTGTTCGATCAAAACCGGTGCGGCAAAGAGGTTGTCCACCGGTATATCGAAAAACCCCTGGATCTGTCCGGCGTGAAGGTCCATGGTGATGATCCGGTTGGCGCCCGCCGTCGTGAGCAGATCCGCGACCAGTTTTGCGCTGATCGGAACCCGCGGGGCGACTTTCTTGTCCTGCCGGGCATAGCCGAAATAGGGGATAACGGCGGTTATTCGGCTGGCGGAGCTTCGCTTGAACGCATCGATGAGAAGAAGCAGCTCCACGAGGTTGTCGTTTACCGGGCTGGACGTTGACTGAACTACGAAAACGTCTTTTGCGCGGACATTGTCGTCAATTTCGATTTGGACCTCGCCGTCACTGAAGCGTTTGACCTTGGCATCGCCCAGGGGCTGGCCCAGGTAGTCGCATATGGCACTTGCGAGAGCGGGGTTGGCATTGCCGGTAAAGAGGATGTATCCGTTGTCGTTTTTCATCTCAGTTGCCTTTGTTGCCGCCTTGTCGTCCCTGGGATCCGGTGTTTCGTCTGATCCGGTTTTGGGTTGTCAACCCGTTTAATGGCTGGGGCGGGAGGATTCGAACCTCCGAATGCAGGAACCAAAGTCCTGTGTCTTACCGCTTGACGACGCCCCAGCAGGAAAGAGTGAATTAAACCCGCAGCCATGTTTGAAAAACCTGCCACCCCTGCCCCTCTTGATACCTGGACAGGCGCCTGCAGGCTTTCCGGGCTGTTTCCGGATCATTGTAAATGCCGTATACCGATGATCCGCTGCCGGTCATGAGAGCGCCTTTGGCCCCGGTTTCCAGCAATCGTGCCTTTGCTTCCGCTGCCTGCGGCCTGAGTTCGAATGCCGCATCTTCCAACGCATTGAAAAGAAGCGTGTGGACATTCTCACCCCAATCCAGCTTGAAAATACTTTTTGTATGTATTTTTTCTTTTTTTGTCAATCCTAAATTAAAGTTTTTGTACACGTCGCGGGTAGGCAGGATTTGTCCGGGGTAGACGAGGACGACAGGGAGGGGGGGCAGGCCGGGCAGGGGCGTAATGATATCGCCGATACCGGAAGCCACGGCGGGTTTGTCGTATATGAAAAAGGGGACATCCGCCCCGATGGTTTTGCCGATTTCAAGGAGTTGTTCATGGGACAAGGGAAAACCGAAGTGGGCGTTCAGCCCGGAAAGCACGGCAGCCGCATTGCTGCTTCCCCCGCCCAGGCCGGCGCCTGCCGGGATGCGTTTTTCGATTTCAACGGCCACGCCCGCATCCGGGAGGTCGGCGAACCGGAAAAAACGCCTGGCGGCGGTGTAGGCAAGGTTGTCTTTGCCGCCGGGGACATCCGGATGGTCGCAGGAAACGGTGATGCCCGGGGTTTGAAATGTCAGGCGCAGGGTATCAAAAAGCCCGACCGGGCACATGAGCGTGACCAGTTCATGATACCCGTCGGGCCTTTTACCAATGATATCAAGGTAGAGGTTGACCTTGGCGAACGATTTTATTTTCAATCGAAAGTCCTACATTTCGACCCGGATGATTATGATGCCTTCCCTGGGGCGAATGACATAGAAGCTGAGCACGTCGCCTTCTTCTGCATTCGAGACGATTTTCCTGTAGTCGTCGGTCGAATTGACCGGCTGCCGGTTGATTTCCCGTATGATATCGCTTCGGCTGAAACCGGCATCAGACGCCCTGGTATCGGGGGCGACGCCGGCTACAATCACGCCGTCGGGGTCGTCCATGCCCAGCTGCTCGGCCGTTTCCCGATCAATGTCGACCACTTTGAGGCCGAGCTCGTCTTTGGCGGGGTCCTCTTCCGGCTGCTCGCGCGGCCTCTCGCCGAGGCGCGTTTCGTCCCGTTTCGCAACCGTCGCCGTGATTTCTTTTTCCTCACCGTCCCGGATGACGCTCAGCACAACGTCTTCCCCGGGCATGATATCGGCTATTTTCCGGGACAGTTCGCCGGGGGATTCGACTTTTTCCCCGTTTACGGTCACAATTATATCGCCCGGTTCTATTCCGGCTTCATCCGCCGGGTCCCCGGAAAAAACATCCGTGATCAATACACCTCCCGGGGCCTCGTAATATTCCTTGAGCTCCCGGGTCAGCTCCTGGATCGCGACCCCGATCCATCCGCGGGTGACTTCGCCGGTTTCCCGTAACTGGGCGATAACCGTTTCGGCCATTGAAATGGGTATGGCAAAACCGATGCCGTCGCCCCCTGCAACGATGGCGGTATTGATGCCGACGACCCTGCCTTCCATGTCAATAAGCGGCCCCCCGCTGTTACCGGGGTTGATGGACGCGTCGGTCTGGATAAAATCGTCGTAGGCCCCCGCACCGATGACCCGGCCTTTCGCGCTGACAATGCCGGCGGTGACGGTGTGGTCGAGGCCGAAGGGGTTTCCGATGGCAAGCACCCATTGTCCGATATCGAGTTTTTCAGAGTCCCCGAGCTCGAGTGTGGGCAGGTCGGTTTCGGCGTCGATCTTTATCAGGGCGATATCGGTGCTTGGGTCGGTGCCGATGATTGCGGCATCGTACTCGTCGCCGTTTTTCAGCTTGACCGTTATTTCGTCGGCGTTTTCAATCACGTGGTTGTTGGTGACGATATACCCGGTTTTGTCGAGGATAAATCCCGACCCCAGGCTTCGCCGCTGAAATTGCCGCGGGTCCTGCCTGCCGAAAAAGCGCTCCAGGAATTCATCCAGGGGCATTTCCTCCTGCTGCTGCCCCGGTTGGAAAAAATGCCGGAATCCCTCCTCCTCTTCGTCAGGGGACTGCATGGTGGAGATATTGACGACCGCGGGGCTCGATTCCCGGGCGAGGTCGGTAAAACTTTTGGGCACCGCGGCCGCATGGCCGGCGGCCGGAAATCCGCCGGAGACGCCGATCATTGCGGCCATCGTGAAAACCGAAATGATCAGAAGAAAACATCCGGCGTGGTATATGCGAAAAAACATGAAAACCTCCTTTGAAAAAAACATCACCGGAGTTGCGCAACCCATTTGTTTCGCACTCCGGTTAGAAAAACGCACCAGGCAGGCAGAAAAATGGTCTGGGGGGATTTCTCCCCGCCGGATACCCATTCCGGCTTTCCCGGTGAAAACGGTTTACCGGCAACCCTTTTCTTTTACATATAACAATCGTAACTCATATAAGATATTTGTCAATAACTGCCGCTCCTCCGCCGTGAGGTTGCCTTTTGTCTTTTCTTCGAGCATGGCGATGACATCGATGGTCTGCTTGGCGATGGGCAGATTTTTAACGGTCTCCTGGCTGGACGGGTCGGGCTGCATGCCCAGCTGAACCAGCGCCGAGGCATTTAAAGACATAATAAAGGTCGTGAAATTGAGTTCCGGCATCAGGCATTTTTTCTGGCTGCTGGTAAATTCCTGGTCCTGGGCGGTGTTGTCGCCGTTTGGATTGGTCATGGGATAACCTCCTTATGCACCTGCTTGGTGTTCGTCTGTTATTTTTTTAACGGTCGATTCGACCACGCTGCGAATTTCCGCGAGCCTTTCGCTCGTAAGGGCCTCGAATCGCATGACCAGCGCCGGCTGCGTGTTGGAGGCACGGACCAGGCCCCACCCGTCGTCAAACACGATGCGGGCACCGTCGATATCGATAACCTGGTATTTTTCCCGCAAAACCGCGGTGGCTTGGGCGACCACGTCGAATTTTCGGTCGTCCGGACAGTCGACGCGTATTTCGGGCGTGTTAACGGTCGGGGGGACGCCCTCCAGCAGCTCGCGGATGGGCTTGCCGGTCGTGGAAAGGATCTCCAGAAGCCGGCACGAGGCATAGATGGCGTCGTCATACCCCAGGTAACGGTCCGCGAAAAACATGTGCCCGCTCATTTCCCCGGCAAGGGCCGCATTTTCCTGTTTCATCTTCTCCTTGATCAGGCTGTGTCCGGTTTTCCACATGATCGCACGGCCGCCATGCTTTTCAATATCGTCATACATGGTCTTGGAGCACTTGACCTCCGAAATGAAGGTGGCACCGGGCTTTCGGGATAAAATTTCCCTGGCGAAAATGATCATGAGCTGGTCCCCGTAGATGATTTCACCCCGGTCATCGACAACGCCGATCCGGTCGCCGTCCCCGTCGTAACCGATCCCCACGTCAAGGGACCGGTCCCTGACCAGGGCGATCAGGTCCGCCATGTTTTCGAGCACCGTCGGGTCCGCTTCGTGGTTTGGAAAGGTTCCGTCCATGTCGCAGTATATATCGTGCACCTCGCAGCCCAGGGCCTTCAAAAGGGGGACGGCCACCACCCCGGCGGTGCCGTTGCCGGCATCCACACCGACCCGGACGGGGTTTTTAATGCGTATCGTGTTTAACAGGGTCTGGTGATAGGGGGCCACGATGTCCTGGGACAAGACCTGGCCGTTTCCCTGGACAAAATCTCCGGCTTCGGCGATTTTCCGTATTTCCTGGAGCTCGTCCCCATGTACGGA
>PUOB01000332.1 GCA_003551985.1 Desulfobacteraceae bacterium
AACAACAGGTGAAAGGCCTGAGGGTCGCCTCGGACATTCAACTTTATCTGGACCTCTATCATTACCCGCTGCGGGGACTGGAACAGGCGGAACATATCTATGAAAAAAGACTGAAACCGTTGGTGACGACTGATGGATAAATTTAAATCCGGCTTCCTCAAGACATTGGTGATTATCCGCGAATATCTACCTGGAAGGCGCCTGGAAGGCTGGAATGAAAAGCGATAGTGTGCGGTAGGCTAAGCAGGCGTTTCTTTTTTCATTTTATCCCATTTTTCCTTTATACCCGGGTTTTCAAGCAGACTTGCCAGTTCGGAAATTCGGGGTTCAAGATAGTCGATATCAAGGGTGGCTCGGGGATTTCCCCATTTTGCATTGGCCAGGCCGCCAATGACCATGTAATCTATTTTTTGATTGTTCAGTAAGGCACTGATATCGCGCAGCGATTGTTCAAAGAGGTTTATTTCAGGCATGCCAGGGCCCTGCGCATTTTCATAATTCCTTCAACATTTATTTCCCTTCCCCTGGCGTTGTCCGGAATGAATTGATACAGCTCAAAAACTGCGTAAAGGCCCTGGTTCTCTTCCATGGCATCCAGGCGATTTTTCTCCCATTCATTAAACCGTCGGAAAGATTCAAGGTGTTGCTTATACGGATTTTTGAAGCTTGATTGATTTTTCATACAATCAGAATAAAGGTTATGCGATGGAGAGTCAAGGAGTTAGAGCACGGTTGCTGTGGCATCGCTTTCCAAAGGGGGGGCGAGGGATGATGGGGTTTTCATGAAAAAAATCTGTCAAAAACATCCGCCCATGTTTTCCGGCCGTTGTATGCTTCAGAATTTCCCATCACCTTTAAAATTTCCAGCACGGCATAGCAGTCGGCCAGGGAATCATGAAATGCGAAGTCGTCTTTTTGACAGATGATCTTCACGGCTTCTTGCAACTTGGGCCATTTGACGCCGAAGTGGGCGTGCGGGATGGCGCAGTAATGGGTGAAATTGCGCATAGTACAAAACGTTCGGTGGAACTCGTGCCCGTGAGCGATCTTCAGGAACCTGGCGTCGAACGGGGTGTTGTGGCATACGGCCAGATTCGACTTCCGGCAAAATATCGGTACATCCGGGTCCTGGATGAAGTGCAGAGGATACGCATCGCCGCTTTGCTGCCGCCTATTTTCAATGACGTCGCGGGTGAGGCCGTTAACGCGGATTGCAGGGGGGTTGTATGGCTCCATGGGAAAGTAGAAGCGATTGAAGGCCTTTTGGACATCGAAATGCCGGTATCCGCTGGCTCGCCATGTCCGCACGTGAAGGGCGGAAAAACTGAGAACGGAGTGCCGGCCGGCGGCCAGGCCGTTGGTTTCGACGTCGAATATAATGAACCCGATAGTCATCGGTACAGCAATATAAGCCATTTTTCAGGGTTTCAGCAAGAGATCAGTTTTACTGCCTGATTTTAAGCAGCAAAAACAGACAATCAGATACTCGTTTGAAGGCGCGTCAGGTGCGCATTATGACATCCCGGCGAGATCCGGAAAGCGGGCGATCATATACAGAGGAATATTGATCAGGCAGCCGTCTCTTTTCAGGTTCAAGCGGGTTGTGCGCGCAAGAACAGGCGGGTTATACTTGTTGGCATAAGAAAGCAGGCTTTTGCTTTTTGGATTTTCACCCGCTTTGACCTCCAGGGGTATGATCCTGTTTCCGGATTCACATACGAAATCAACCTCGGCCGTGCCGGCGCTTTGCCAGTAATACAGGCCCATATCGTGGGACGCCCTCAGTTGTGCAGCCACGAAGTTTTCAACCAGCGCTCCTTCGAATTCCCTGAAAGCCCTGTCTCCGGTGACCATGGATGCAGGATCGATTCTGGCCATTGCGCCGAGCAGGCCGACATCCAGGGCATATATTTTAAAAATATTGCCTTCCCGATAGGCTGCAAGGGGTTGCCTGGCGGTAGAGACGCGAAAGGCCCTGAGTATCAGTCCGGATTTTTCCAGCCACTCGATCGAATTTTCAAAATCTCTGATCCTTGCGTTTTTTCTGAGCAGCGAAAAAACGAATTTCCTGTTTTCCTTTCCCAGTTGTGCCGGAATGGATTCCCATATCATGCCGAGTTTCGGGATATCCGGAGCGGACGCATACTTGGCGAAGTCGAGGGAATATGCGGCAAGAATATCTTTTTGTATTTTTCTTACACCAAGACCTTCGTTTGTCTCAGTATAATGAGCAACCGCCTCCGGCATCCCGCCGGTAAAATAATAGGTCCGAAGCCGGGCTGTCAGCTCCTGGTGAAAAGGCTTCGGCAGAGGGGCAATATCCGCTATTTTCGATAAATATTGCCGCAGGTGCGGTGCGCCTGAAGCGCTTAAAAACTCCATGAATGTCATGGGATAGAGGTCAATGAAATGCACCTTTCCCACCGGAAAGGCGCCCGGGCCGGAAAGGGTTATTCCAAGCAGGGAGCCAGCACCGGCAATATGATATTCAGGGGCGTTCTCATGAAAATATTTGAGCGATCGCAAGGCGCCTTCCGAAGCCTGGATCTCATCGAATACGATCAGGTCGAGGCCCGGCCGTATTTTCCGGGCGGCATAAAGAGAGAGGTTTTCCATGATTTCTGCCGGCCGGACCCTTTGGCTGAAAAAGTCCTTCAGGCCGGGGTCTTCTTCAAAATTGAAATACGCAAGCGACTCGTATTCCGCGTTTCCGAAGACCTTCAATAAATGGGTTTTACCGGTCTGCCGGGCGCCTCGGAGCAACAAGGGCTTTCTCCGGGGATCAGATTTCCAGGCCCGCAATTGTTCGTAAGCATCTCGTTTCATAGGCCTTATATAATATCCACGGAACAGGAAGTCAATTTAATATTTATAAAAATGTAATATATTCCATTTTTATATTGGTAAAATGTGAAAATATTCACATTTTATGGCCGTCAACGGTCAACGGGGTCGGACCAAGCTAACCGGCTGCATTTAATCGCTTTATATTCAAAAAACAGGCCTTTTTTCAGGCTATATGGCACTTTTTGAACCCAAAAAGAGCCATATAACGGCTTTGCCCTTCCCCAATGCCGCATCTGCCCTGGTATGTACGACTGCGCTGCTCATGTCTGGGCAATACTGTCTTTTTTAGCCCCAAAAAGCTCGATATAGGCCACATTTGAGGGGTAATTATGAATTTATGTTGTTTATTTATAGTATGTTATCATGGCCCGACCCCGTTTCGCGACCCCGTTTCGCCCGTTTCGCCGTTTCGACTGCGCAGATGGGGGACTGGGGGTGGAGGTCGTCCCAGAAGAAAACCTTGTCCGCGTGAATGACCTGGTCGAGTTTTTTTGCCGGTTTGTTGAACCCGTATTCCTACGACATTAAACCCGCTTCCCAGTGACGCAATGGATATTAAAATATGCCATTCCAATGACTTCAAAGGCATCAAATTCTTCAATCGTAGCATGGCATGATCGTTGCTATGCGTGCTATATATCACCTTTCGGAATCAATATTGAACCATGGCCGCCAAGTTCCTATATAGAAGCCTTCCGTGAAGAACCTTTCTGCTGGCAGTTCAAAATGATATGGGCATACCAGAAGTGGCACGGCAGGCGGTATTACCGTAAAAGCATTCGACCGGCCATGCAAAAACGCTTTGCCGGTCTTTGATATCATCTGTATGTCATAAAGTATATAGGCCCCGACACACAGGACAACGGCGCTATATATCCCTCGGATATTTCCAGCTGGCAATATATTCCACATCCTTAGGCACGGAGGAAATATCAGGGTTTTCAATTTTCCAGAGGCCGTTTATACAATCGATGCCGGCGGCAAGCTCGAAATGACACATGGCGATTCCCATGTCGATACGCTGTAAATCCATCGTGAACATGCTTTTAAATCCTGCTGTCCGCTTCAGAAAAAAATGAACGCCGCTATCATCTGCAATCAGGCGCCAGGGCTGCTTGTTTACGGCCGAAGGAGCGAGCCTGACCATTTCAAGGGGGACTTCGAGTTCGCCAGCGTTGTTTTTATTCAGGGGTTCATTGAATGTACGATAAAAAAAGATTTCCGGCCAGGGTTTACGGTTTTTTGATCCGGCGCTCACGTGAAAGGCCAGGTCTGTCAAGCTGCGCCTGCCGGCGCGGTATCCAATCGGACTGACAACAGGCAGGGTTTCTTCGGATTTCAGCGTGATCTTTTCGGCAAACATTTCCCTGCTGAAGCTCGCCCCCATCCAGCAGGTGTCCAGGCCTATGGCCGTTGCATAGAGAATGATCCGCTCAAATAAATACCCAACATCTTCCATATCCCCCGGGGCTTTTTCGACAATGCCCGCAATGAACGTTTCCGCGCCCTTGATCACGCCGTAAGTGCCGGCAACTTTTCCCGTGAAGTTCAGATTCAGGTCAACCATTTCAAACCTTGCAGATGAGCCGAATGGCGGCTTCTTCAGATCCGCAATAAACTGTAAAACCTGTTTTTTTGTTTCCTTTTCTACAGGCTTGTCGGAATAGGTCCGACAGGATTTTCTTTTTTTGATGATATCCGTTATTGGCATATTCGTCAGGCCGGCCATATTGTTCATCCTCTTCATAAAGGCGATAAATGAAAAGATGGATATTTCCAAAGAATTATGGACATGTTCATAATCTCACATAAACAAGAAAAAGATAAGGGGCTTCAAACATTGATCAGGTCCCTCAAAGCCGTCTTTGTCGATCTCCTTAATAATGCCGATATTCCCATTAAAAACGCCCGGATTGTAATTGTTTCGCCGGTGAATAACCCGATCGATATAAAGCTTGCGGACAATATCTGCGGCGGAAAGCCCGTAATGCATTTCTAACATTGAAAAACTTGTTTTCCATATTATTTCTGCCCCTGCTGATTGTGAGCAAAATCGACTTGACCCCATACTACCAAACAAGATATTAATATTCCATACTATTTTAATTGTAGGGGATTTACCATCCTTTTGAAAAGACAATGTATGTAATCAAAAAAGGATTTCTTTACCTTGCAGAGACGGTCATTAACAGCGCCTATACTAGAAACCTACGTTATGCGAGGTTTTTTGAGAGCGATGAAGCGGCTGAACGCGAAAAATGCGACAATGAAATTGTTGTTGTAATAAATGCCGATGAATTATGCCGTCGAAAGGAAAATCCGCAATATGAGCATTGACATTCATAAGATCCCCATGGGTGCCTGCCAATCCTATATCATCAGGGGCGAAGGCGCTGTAATGATTGATAGTGGCACACCAAAGAAAAAAGACGCATTCATCAAGGGGATTGAAAGCGCCTCGATAAACCCGGAAAGCATCAACTTGCTCATTCTGACGCACGGACACTGGGATCATATCGGTTCAGCCAGGGAGATAAAAGAACTCACGGGAGCCAGCATAGCCATGCACAAAAATGATCAAAAATGGCTTGAAAAAGCGCAAAAACCCTTGCCGCCAGGGGTGACACTGTGGGGCAAAATATTTATCAGGCTGCTGGCGCCATTTATGCCCTTTATTCATATCCCCCCAGTGAACGTTGATATCGCTTTGGGGGATGAAGACTTTTCCTTGCATGATTACGGGGTTCCCGGAAAAATAGTCCATACGCCTGGCCATTCTCCAGGTTCTGTGAGCGTTTTATTGGACACAGGGGATGTCTTTGTCGGGGATTCGGCTATGAACGCCTTCCCTATGCGTTTAAGCCCGGGACTGCCCATATTCGCTGAAAACCTGCAGGAATTAAAAGACAGTTGGCAATCGCTGCTGAACCGTGGCGCAAAGATGGTTTATCCAGCACACGGCAAGCCCTTTCCCGCTGAAATCATGCAAAAATGTTGTTGAGTTTTACGGAATATAGTGGGGTATAGTCAATAACATACAACAACGAAGCCTGGAAAACGGCGAAGATGTGCTTATTTCCGGCTTCGGAAAGTTTTGCGTGAAAGGCCAATCTCCGAGGCGAGGCAGAAACATAGTCACTGGCGACGACCTGCTGCTGGAGGCCCGCAAGGTTGTGACCTTTAAGCCATCCAGTAAATTGAGAGAGAAGATAAACGGAAATAAACGATAATGTCCCAAAAACGCATCCTGATTCCCACCGAATCCGAAAGCGACTGGAAATCCCTCCTTGCCGAACCTGAAAAGCAATGGCGACCGGGATATTCTGCCATGCTGACAGCAAAGTCATGGGAAAACGCCGGCGGCCTGCCACCTGAAATAGAATCTGTCTTTACCGTCACTGAAGCGAGTTATTTCAACAACCTTTTCGGGGATTACGCCGGTTTTATAAGCTTGTATGGCGCCACGCCTGTCAAGGATCAGCTAATCTTTCTTGCTGATATTGACGGGACTTTATTGTTCTCTGCCTGGGTATATACGTCACCTGGTCAGGCCTGAAATGGCTTCTTGTTTCTGATTTTTCTATAATGGAAAATGAGGGGGGCTGGAAATGAGCGATATAGACAAGGCAGAGCAGTTATTCCGTCGGGCGAATCTGCCCGTTAAGTAAGCCAGGGGCAAGACCTGCCGTTGCTATAAGACAACGCTGCTGATGACGGGCGAGTGAATGTAACGCGAGCATTTGCGTATCATTCTTCCATCGATAATAACATCGATGACATGGCAATTCGACTTCAGAGGCAGACGACGGGATCAATCTATCTTTAACATTATCCGGAGATGAATGGACATGAAACCGTTTCGGGGAAAGTTTCGATATATACTGCTTCTTGGCGTCATCGTATTTTCAGCGCTGTTTTTGATTAAAAACAACGTGGAGCAATCACTTTCCGAGCCCGTTGGTCAGGGGGCGCTTTTCGAGGAAAAGGCGGAATATGTCAGGGTGGGTGAAGAGAACCACAATATCCGCTATGTTTCCGCAGGCCAGGGCGAACAAACGCTTATCCTGATTCATGGCCTTGGTGCCACTGCCTACACGTGGCGCCACTTGATTGATTTACTGGCGGAAGAGTATCGGGTGTATGCACTTGATTTAATCGGCTTCGGAATGTCAGACAAGCCGGATGCCAAACCTTCACCACGCTTTTTTGCCGATTTTATGGTCGATTTCATGGATGCGGTGGGCGCAGACCAGGCACATCTGATCGGGAATTCCCTCGGCGGTGCAGTGGCCGCCGCCACAGCACTCTGGCATCCCGAACGCGTTCAAACCATCGGGCTGATCGGCGCCGGCGGGTATGATGATCTGATGGCGCACAGGCCTTTTTTTGTCCGACTAGCCGGTTATCCGGTTATTGGCGAAGGAATCATTTTGCTCAGCCAGATCAGTCCCCGCGGCATTGTACGCAGTACGCTTGAAGAATCGGCATATGATCCGGACTTCATCGATGACGATATTGTCCATGAATTTGCGCGGGCGTTTGTTACGCCCAATTACCGGCGCTTCGTGCTGCGTTTCATTCGTGAATTCTATTATGAAGATCTTGAAAAAGGCATTCCCGAAATTTCGCACCCCGCCCTGATACTCTGGGGGGCCGAGGATGAATGGATACCGGTGGCCTTCGCCCACCGGTTTCATGCGGATCTTCCCGATTCAAAACTGGTAATTTTCGAAGAATGCGGCCATGAACCGCAGGAAGAGCAGCCGGAACGAACGGCCGATGTGATTCGCTCTTTTATTGAAGATTCTCTGTAAACGCCACGGATTATCGCGCCATTCGCGGCAGATGGTGCATCATGGGTTCGAAAAAGTCCCATATCTTCGTCTGGGCGCGATTTTTGCTGATCAGGTCAGAAAAGGTCGCCAGCCTATTTTACCGAACACTGCGTTGCTCACGCCATGGCAATAATGTCATTTTTAGCCCCCAAAAACTCAATATAGGCCCCTTTTGAGGGGTAATTATGCATTTATATAGTGTGTTTATGGTATGTTATCTTGGCCCGACCCCTTTATACTCACCCTTTTATACCTTTATCTTTATCTCCTCGGACGTAATCAGGCGGGGGGTTGGTTGCATGAAAACGTTATTTCTTGATGTTGATACGTGAAACCCATATTTTTTCTGTGTTTCGTGCAACATTGTCAATTGTCAAGTAAGGATGGTCGGGCGACATCATCCTTGACATTTTTCCTTAAAACCCATAATATTGTTATGGGTATAGCGAAACAAAGTCAAGGATTCCACGAAATGAAACATGACGCGTTTTTTCGAAAGAACCCTGTTTTCACAGTAGAAGCGTTTGCCGATCATTTATCTTCCCTTGGTGAGGTCGGGGGACGAACCCAGGAAACGGTTCTGGCTTATCACAGGAAGACCGGTCGGATTGTCAGGGTACGGCGGGGCTTGTATGCTGTCATTCCCGCGGGAGCTGATCCCGATACATATCCGGTTGATCCATATCTCATAGCATCTAAGTTGGCGCCGGATTCTGTGTTGTCGCATCATACCGCGCTCGAGTTTCACGGAAAGGCCTACTCGGTTCATGCCAACTTCATTTATTCGGCATCCCGGCCGCTTGCTCCCTTGACGTTCCGCGGGCACATTTTCCAGGGCGCGAAGTTTCGCCAAGCGCTCCTCCGTCTCGGGAAAGTGCATTTCGGCGTTTCGATTTCGGAGAGTTCCGGTCAGACCTTACGGGTCACGACCCTGGAGCGGACCTTGGTCGATGTGCTGGATCGTCCTGATTTGTCAGGAAGCTGGGAGGAAATCTGGCGGTCCCTTGAATCCGTCGAATTCTTTGACCTAGACAAGGTGGTGGAATACGCCCTTCTGCTTGGAAATGCGACTACCAATGCGAAGGTGGGACTCTTTCTGGATCAACATCGCGAAGCCTTGATGGCAAACGAGCATCATCTCAAGGCACTTCAAGATATGAGTCCCCGACAGCCCCATTACCTGGATCGATCCAAGCGAAAACCCGGTCAACTTGTACCGAAATGGAATCTGGTGGTTCCCAGGGAAATCCTCGAACGAACTTGGGGGGAGGTGCTGTGAAGGTTTCACTGGAGAAGCTTGCAGCCGAAGCTGAGGCGTCGGGATTCAGACCGGATGTGCTTGAAAAAGTCGCCCGCCTGTTGAGGTTGTTGGACGCTTTGCGGAGTCATCCGTTCCTTAATGGAAAGCTGGTACTCAAGGGCGGCACGGCTTTGAACCTCTTCATGTTCAACGCACCCCGACTTTCTGTCGACATCGATCTGAATTATGTGGGAAGCGAAGATCGTGATGGCATGATCGCTGAGCGTCCAAAGATCGAGCAGGCCCTTCAAGCGGTCTTGGCCCGTGAGGGATTCACCGTCAGACGGATGCCTGGAGAACACGCCGGAGGCAAGTGGTCCTTACTTCGATCCAATGGAGTTGGCCAGACAACTGATGCCTACACTGCGCGTAAATACGATGAAGGCTCAATCAAAACCAGACGAATACGGGTTAGACCTGTCGAGAGATTGCCGGGAGGGACTTTCCGCTGTACTGCCTTTGACGGATTCGGAGCGGCGTTTTCTGGATTTGCTGCTGGATCGGGGGGAAATCAACCCGTCGCTTTTGACTGCTGATGAATCTCTTCAGCGGCGCATACTATCTCAGCCCCTTCTCGAATGGAAGGCGCTCAATGTGATGCGTCACAAGCAAAAATGATATCAATTCGATGACGCCGTTTATAGCGTTTTATCTTGGCCAAACACCGCGCACCCAGACTTAACTCTCAAATTTTCCATGCTTTTAAGACTTTTATCAGACATATTGTTGCCACTTATGATTAAGTGAGAACAATATGTCTGGAGGCAAAGATGAAAAAGAATCCCGAAGCTATTGTACGGGGTTGGTACGGGGTACGGGGTCGGACCAAGCTAACATGATGTATTTAATCGCTTTATATCCAAAAACCACTATTGCCAAAAAATTCAGTTGGATTTTGTGGCAATTGAAAAAACAAAAACATCCCCCTGGAAGCGGCGGCAGAGGCGATTTACGAAAACGCCCTGCGGCTTTACGGGATTGGGATGAAAATAGCGCAAGGAGTGCTTGCGGGATGGGGAAAAACAGATGTATAATATAAAACAGCCGGGTTCAAGAATGGCAGGAAGCCATAACGCCTGTCTGTTGACACGCGCGAAATGAAGGCGGCGGAAGGGCCTTCCACCGCTAAAAGGTACAAAATTGGGGGTATCCAATGCCGCCGCTCAGCAATCGCATATCTTCACTGAAAAAAGACATCCAGGATTTCAAGCCGGGCATCTGCACCGAGCGGGCCCTGATCTGGACGAAATATTTCAAAAATCCGAAAAACCGGGCCAAACCGTCCTGCATGCAGATTGCCGAAGCGCTGCGGGATGTTCTTCTGAAAAAAACCGTCCGCATCTATCCCGGAGAACTCATCGTCGGAAATTTCAATTCCAAGCGGGTCGGTGGACAGATTCAGCCTGAGTTGCTGGGCACGCCGGCGCTGCAGGATATCTTCAAATTTCCCGGAAGAAAGACCAGTCCCCTGCAGATATCAGCCCGGGACACATGGCAGCTTCTGAAGATCGTGCCTTTCTGGAGCACCCGGTTCATCAGCATCCGGGCGCACAAATCGCCTGTAAAGAAAATTCAGAAGCTCATCAGCCAGTTAAAATCCCACTTTTACGTGATGAACGAGGCCGGCGGCATCGCCCACACCATTCCCGACCATGAAAAACTTATCGCCATCGGAACAGACGGCTTTATCGCTGAAATCTCGGCCCGCCAGGAGGGGATACAACAATCTTCCGAAGCGTGGCAATTTTATGAAGCCATGAAAACCAGCGCGGAAACCTTTGCCTTGTTCTGCGGCCGGTATGAATCCCTTGCCCGGGAGGCGGCCGGACAGGCGCCGGACCGGCAGGAACAGCAACGGCTCGATGCAATCGCCGCATCCCTGAAAACCGCGCCGCGCAAAGGGGCGACCACGTTCAGGGAAGCCCTGCAAGTGGCATTTCTTGCCCATGTCGCCATCATGATCGAAAGCCTCGACAATTCCATCGGCCTGGGTCGCATGGATCAGTATCTTTATCCTTATTACGAATGCGATATCGGACAGGGCAATCTGACGCGGGAGTCTGCCTGGGATCTCATTGCGGCCTTTTCCATAAAAATGTGTGAAATCGTACCGGTGTTCCCCCAGCAGGTCGTCAATTTTCATGGCGGTTTTTACAATGCCCAAGTGGTTACGGTAGGCGGCATGGACGCTCAGGAAAACGATGCGACCAATGAGCTCACCCATATCTTTCTGGAGGTCATGAACGCGCTTCGAATGCGGGAGCCCAACTACCACGCCCGTGTGCATGCGGGCTCACCGCCGGAGTATTTTGACCGGATCATTTCAAATCTCTCTACGGGAAGCAACACGCCTGCCCTTTACAACGACGACGTCATCGTCAAAACCATGGTAAAAAACGGTTACAACCTGGATGATGCCAGGAACTATTCCGCGGTGGGATGCGTGGAGCCGATTTCCCCCGGCAAGACCTTTGCCTCGACCAATGCCGCCATGGTCAACGTGCCGCTCATACTTGAACTGGCCCTCAATGAAGGCCGCCGCTTCAAGGCAATATTCCGCGAAGGCGCAGCCACCCCGCCGGCATCCCTTATGAAAACGATGACCGATGTCACGCAGGCTTTCGAGACACAGTTGGCCTTTATCATAAAGCGGCTCATGGATGATCTCCGCACTCTTGAAGAAGCCAACCGGGACGATCACCCGACGCCGTTTACCAGCATGCTCCATGAAGGCTGCATCGCCTCGGGCAGGTGCACCACGGCGGGAGGTGCGCTTTACAATTATTCGGGCGTTCAGGCGGTGGCGCCGGTGGCCGTGGGGGACGCACTCTATGCCATCGAAAAAGCGGTCTTCAAGGACGCCAAAATAAGCCTGCCGGCGCTGATCCGCCTGCTGAAAAACAATATTGCCGACCCGAAATGGCTGGCATACCTCAGGGGACTTAAAAAATACGGCAACGACCATGAAGAAGTGGATCGCTGGACACTTTACGTTGCAGACGCTTTTGGAAAATCCCTGGAAGGGTATGTGAATGCACGAGGGGGCCGGTATATCATGGGAATATACTCGGACACGATTCACGCGTTTTTCGGTCGCATCACCGGGGCCACGGCAAATGGCAGAAGAAAAGGGGAAAGCTTTTCTTCCGGCATCGCCCCGGGAAACGGGTGCGACCGCAGCGGCCCCACGGCCCTTATCAACTCGGCCAACCGCTTTGATTTTACAAAAATTCCCAACGGCATCAACTTCAACCTGAAATTTTACCCCCATACGGTAAGTGGCGATAAGGGCAGGATGGTACTTTCCACATTGGTGAAAACCTATTTCCAGAGGGGCGGCATGCAGACCCAGGTCAACGTGCTTGACCCGGAAGAACTCAAAAAAGCCCGCGACAACCCTGATTTGTATCCCCATCTGCTCGTCCGGGTCTCAGGCTACAGCGTCTACTTTAACGACCTGACCCCGGCCATGAAGAATGAAATCATCCAGAGAAGCACCCTGTAACCAACGGGGTCGGCCGCCAACGGCCAACGGGGTCCAACGGGGTCCCTGTCCAATGGCAACGGGCCCAGGCAACGGGGTGCCCAGGCAACGGCCCAGGCAACGGGGTCGGGCCAAGCTAACCTACTGCATTTAATCGATTTAAACTAAAAAAACAGGTGTTTTTGCTGGCTATTTCGCACTTTTTGTACTCAAAATGATCGATATAAAGGCTTTGCGCTTCTCGAATGCCATATCTGTCCTGGTATGAACGACTGCTTTGCTCATGCCATGGTAATAATGTCTTTTTTAGCCCCCAAAAGCTCAATATAGGCCCCTTTTGAGGGGCAATTATGAATCTTTATTCTGTATTTATAGTGTGTTATCTTGGCCCGACCCCGTTTCCCGTACTTATCCCCGGCCGTTGCGCCGGGCAAAGATTGCGGCCCCCAGAGCGCCGATGATCTGGGGGTCCACCGGGAGGGCGGCGACTTCCATGTTGGTGCTTTTTTTAATTGCCTTGATGAGGCCCTTGTTTTTGGCGCATCCGCCGGTGACCGTCACCAGGGGCCGAATGCCGATGCGTTTGAGCAGGGAAAAGCAGCGCTTGGCCACCGCCGCATTAATACCCGCGGCCACTTCCTCGGGCGGGCTTTTTCTGGCCAGCAGGCTGATGACCTCGCTTTCGGCAAAGACGCTGCACTGGGCCGTGACCGGTATAATTTTTACAGCATTTAAGGAAAGCAGGGAAAACTGGTCTAAATCCATGCGGAATATCCGGCTCATGGCCTCAAGAAACCGCCCGGTGCCGGCGGCGCACTTGTCGTTCATGGCAAACTCTAAAACCGATCCGTCATCGGCAATGGAGATGGTTTTAACATCCTGGCCCCCGATATCCACGATGGTCTTGATATCGCGGTTGCAGTAAAACGTCCCCATGGCGTGGCAGCTTATTTCAGAAATGTTTTCATCGGCAAAGGGCACTTCGTTTCTCCCGTATCCCGTGCCCACAATGCGCGCAAGGTTCTTGTAGCCTCCAAGGCCCGCCACCTGTCCGCACGCCTGCTCAAGGGCTTTTAACGAAGTTATTTCCGGGTCAATCTCGCTGTGAACAATTGCAGAACCGACGATGGCACCGGCTTCATCCAGAATGGCGGCCTTGCCGGTGGTGGAGCCCACGTCGCATCCGCCGAAGTATGTTGTCATATTTTTTCATTCCTCATGTCGATGATGTGAACCGCGATAGCGGCTCAGTTCAAGTCCTTGAACGGCATGTTGAAAATCCTTTCCGCTTGTTTGTTTATTTTGCGACAGGATGGGGGCTTCTGGACTTCATGACGGTTTCCATAAAATCATCCACCTGCCGCATCATGCCCTCGTGGGAAACAATGCGGGGATCAACCAGGTCGTAATCCAGGATGAGCAGGGGGATCTTCATTTCGCGGCATTTTTCCCGCAGGATGCCGTTCATTGCCTGGCCGCCCTTGCAGCCCACATGGTTGGCGATCCAGACCATGTCAAGGTCGAACTGTTTGTAACAGCGGAAAATATCATCCAGGTAATTTTCGGCGGGGCCCCGGGTGTGACGGACCATGGGCCCATGCATGATGATCTGGGCCAGCCCCCTGAGCATGGTCTCGGGCGTGGCGGTGTCGATGGGATCATGATGATTGTAGGACATGGAGTCCATGATCAGGGTGATGCCGTGAGCCCGTTCCACCATGTTGAAGATATCCGGAAACTGCGGAAACGGCGGGTTCCAGAGCACGGCGCGGTATTTTTCGTTTTCCACGGCCGGGATTTTGGCGTCCAGGTTTTTCCGGGCCAGTTCCACCAGACGCTCAAACACGCGGATCGCCTCCTTGTGCCCCGGGAACATGTAAAAAAACCACAAATGACTCAGCCACACGGCCTCGGATGCCAGGGGCGCGGGGCTGGCACGCATCATGTCCCACAGTTCGAGTTCAAGCTCCATCATGCGGTTGCGGCCCTGGGAAATCTCCCGGAGTTTTTCCCAGTCCATGCGGCCGGGCGTGTGTTCTTCGAGAAAGGCGATCATCCCCTTGAGATCTTCGACAAAAAGCGTTTCCGCCCGCTCGCCGTGGAAATTATAGGGCGCGTCCACACGGTAGATGGGCACATCATAGGCTTTCTGGATGTAGGTATAAGACGCCATACCGGCGTCGCAGGGCATATTCGAGCTGACAATGGCGCACCCGATGGGCTGCTGGTTTTTGATGACCATCCCCACGGCGGCCTTCACAAAGCTGCACGAATCAGGGTTCATTCCGGCGTTTTCGGCTTCGTCGATAAAATTTTCGGATGCGTCGGAATGGATCAGCGGCAGCAGGATCCCCATGGCCTCCACTATCCAGACGTTTAACCCCATGGCCATGCCGATCTCGGGAGGGACCAGGTCCTCATTAATGAGCAGAATCTCGGGCTGATAGACCACCTCTTCCAGTTTTTCCACCAGGGTAACGGCGATGGACCCGATGATCAGGGCCGTGGATTCCAGATAGGCCCCTTTTCTTCCCCGGGCAAGGCGCCGCAGCAGTTTTGTGGTGCTAAAAAAGCGCAGCAGCCAGGGATAATGGCGAATCACGCGGAAAGCCCCCACAGGGCCGCGTTTAAATATGAGCTTGACGACAAATTTTAAAATACTGCCCCAGATGAGAATCCAGTATTTTGTATAGATGACGGCGTCCCTGAGGCTTTTGGCTTCAAAAAGATACCCGATGATGGAGTTCTTTAAAAAGTCGGTCGCCAGGCCCGGCAGCCTCATTATAAAATGTTTTGCGGTGGCAAAAGCTTCCTTCACGGTGGTTTAATCCTCCTGCCTGCGCGGCGTCATTTGCCCATGCTTTCGATAAACGCCTGAATCCGGGTGCGCAACTGGCCTTCTCCGCCCAGAGCGTATTCCCGCTCCAGCTTCAGCACCGGGATGCCTTCTTTTCGGAGCGCGGCCACCATGGGCATGGAATCCACGCCCCAGAGGTCGCAGAATTTGATGATTTCGATGACAACGCCGTCTATGCGGTATTCTCGTACCGTGTCGATGATGGTTTTTAAACGGCGGTCAAAGTCCTCCATCATCCGCGGGCAGAGCGTTTTTTTAAAGGCGTGCGCGGCCAAAGTCCGGATGGGATCACTGGTTGTTTTCATCCCGATCTCCACGGGCACGAATCCGGGGATTGATCCGGTGCAGAACAGGTCCGCCACCACCAGTCCGCCCTGGGATTCCATGACCCGGATCAGCTCCGGGTCGTGGAGGTGGGACCCGGTCACCATCAGCCGGGCCCGGAATTTTCCAATGCCGTCCCGCTTTTCGATTTCTTGCTTAAAATCAAGGATTTTGGGAAGGATCAGGTCCTTGGGCGAAACCAGGGCGGCCATGAGCAGCCGGTGGAACTCGGTTCCGGTAATGAGCGGGTCCGGTGTTTTGCGGAGTTCTCCAATGGATTGGATAACGGCCGCGAAATGGTTCCATTCGGCAATGGCGGCATTGAGGGAATCATGGCTCATGTCCACGCCGAAATGGGAGGCGAGCTTGTCCGCCAGGGCCTGAAGCTCTTCGGTCTGCCAGGCGAGCGTGGCCGTGGTCACCTTGCGGGGCACGTCGAGGATATGGCTGAACGCGGGTTTTTTAAGATATTCCAGGATGTCGTAGAGCCGCTGCATATGCACACAGGAGGGAACGAACACCCATCCCTGCAGCAGGTCGAAACGGTCGTCAACGGCAAATTCAAGGAGACTGCGCGTGTAGGTGCAGATAAAGCTGGACAGGTAGATATCGGCGATTTCAGTACCCGCTACCCCGGGCGCGTGCAGGCGCACCGGGAAAAGCTTGTCCGCCATGAGAAAGGCTTCCGGCACGAACGAACAGGAATACCCGATGGGGATGCGTCCGTCGGTAACCGCCTGTTCCACCAGGTAATTGAGCGGGGTTTCCAGAAGATCCTGGAATACTTTCATTTCAGCGTTCCTCTTTAAGAAAGTATCGCATTCAAACAGCTTTTCACCGCAGCAAAAGCAGGAGAATCGTCAATTTCAAGAATACTTCTCCCTTCAATATCATAAGAGCGGATGGTGTTGTCTTCCGGAATCCAGCCCAGGCAATTGAGATCCGGGGGGATCACCAGTTTTTCAAACTCGGTTTTACCGCGCAGCCGGTTTAAAATCAGTCCGGCTTTTTCATAATCAATGGCATCCTCAGAAACGTCTTTAATGGTCTTCACCACATTAATGCCCTTGGCGGATGCGTCCGAAACCAGGAACAGGTGGGTGACTTTTTCCATGACCCGGCGATTCACCTGTTCAATTCCGGCCTCGCCGTCGATGACCACATAATCAAAATTATCGCTCATTCCCGCGATCAGGTCTTTTAAAATATGGTTCACCTGGCAATAGCAGCCTTCTTTTTCCGGCCTTCCGATGGCGAGAAACGCAATATTTTTATTTTCTTCCATTGCGGCAAACATTTCATAATCCAGCATGGAAAGCATTTCCGCCTTATCCGTCGCTTTTCCGGACTGCACCCGCAGGATCAGTTCATTCCGGATGTCGTCAACGGTTTTGTTCACCGTGATCCCAAGCGCGGTGGATAGGCCAACGGCCGGATCTGCGTCTATGGCCAGTACCTTATTGTCCGGATTTGAAGACAGGATTTTGACAATGGTGGCGGAAAGCGATGTCTTGCCCACCCCCCCTTTGCCGCACAGGGCAATCACGGATGTTTTTTTATTTTTTTCTCTGGGCATTGGGTCCTTTTTTCCTGATTTTTTTGCTGTGTAAGAAAAAAATCACACCTGGCAGGCCGGGTTTCTTGCCCGGCAATGGCCACCGATCATTTGTCGGGAAAGAATCCCGACCTACGATTTAAGGGTTTTTAATTATGGCATTGATTTTTATCCTGCAAGTCATTTAATATATAATTCATGTGGTTAAGCTGACTTTTGGGCCATCGCGTTTCGCATGGACCGCAATTCCTCCACATCCCCGCAGACATCGTTATAATCGCAGGTATCGCAGTCAAACGACATTTCCTCCGCCATTTTATTCATGGCGCTGATGAGCTTAAAAACATCGTCTGCAATGGCTTTTGTTTCCAGTACATCTTCCCGGCCGGCGGTGATGAAAACCGTTTCCACGGACAGGACATAGCCGATTTGCAAAAACTCATCAATTAATGCCCCGCCCAGATGCTCAAAGGAAAAGCCCTGGTTTACCGCGTCATTGCTCACCCGGCTCCACTCCCGCTGCTGCTGGGAAACGCCGCGCATCATATAGCCTTTCAAGTGGATATTGTAACGAAGCAGTTCCAGATCCCGGTACCGGTCATAGCTATTGTCCGCATCAAAATCCGATGCGCCGACAATCACGATTTTGCCGAAAGAAACCTGCTTGCCGGAAAGCTCTGGAAGGTCCGGGCCCACAATGGTAATCCGTCCGTTTTTAATTTTTTCCGGCTCATTCACCCATAGCAGAAAAGACGTGGAAGCGTCCTTCGGGTTTCCGAGTTCCACTGCGGTATCCTGACCCAGCACCAGGTTCCGGTTTTTTTCAAACGGCCATTTTGTCTGACTGTTATGGGTAAACTCGGACACCTTGCCTTCGATTCGTCTGCGGTCCAGGTATGCCGTTATTTCTTTGTACTGTTTGTCAAAAAGTCCCATGAAAGATATTCACTTTTTTTAAATTTTGATAGTCTCGTAAAAAGTCGCAGCCAGACGGCTTTGTAAAAAGGCCAAGATCAAGGCTTGCGCGATTTTCGAAGAATTGAGCGTACTTAGCGTACGTGAGTTTCTTCGGAAATCGCGCGTAACGCAGATATTGGACTTTTTACAAAGTCGTCAAATTTTAACATCCGATGACTTTTCGCCCCACATGTAATGCCCTTCCCAATTTGCCCTTTTTCCGTTTCATGATTTCTTCATAAAGGGTGTCCATGTCTATGGGGGGTGCCGTCTGGATTGCTTTTTTCGCCATAACCAAGGCCCCGGATTTGCAGGAAGCCACGCACACGCCGCAGCCGATGCAGCGGTTCAGGTCGACTTCAACCGCTTTTTGTTTTTTGCCGTTTTCCATGGGTTGCATTTTTATGGCGGCGGTTTTGCATTTTTTGCCGCATTTCCCGCATTCCAAGCATTTTTCCGCATCCAGGGCCGCGTGGTAATTGTTTTTCACAAAATCCGCCGGTTTGGCCAGTAGGCTGACGCCTTCCAGGCAGGCGCAGCAGCAGGCGCAGCAACTGCATACAAACTGGGCTTCCTGGGTGTTGGAGGGCATTAATACCAAGCCCTCTTTTTCATTTTGTTCTAGAATTTCAAAAGCTTCTTCTTTTGATATGGAACGACCGAAGCCGTTACGGGAATACATATCGTGAAAATCGGCAAAACCGATGCAGACTTCCCTTCTGTCGGTTTCCTCGCAATGCCGTCCGATGGTGTCCCGGCCTTTCCGGCAGACGCATTCGGCCACGCCGATACGGCCGTCGTTTTGAAGCACCATCTCCCGGATTTCATCATAGGTGGCGATATTTAATGCCGGTGTAATACTTTTTTCGATGGGAATGACCCGCATCTGGGGAAGGGCGGTGGAGAGAAAGGCAATGCCGAAGGATTGGTACAAGTATTTTCTGAAATCCATATAGTAATTGGCGCTCATGGTGGGGACTTTCATTTCAAAAATTCCCACGGCAAACGCATGCAGGGCGTATTCCTTTTTCCCGTTTGCCATCTTGACGAAAATGGCCCCGTGCCTTTCCATATTGTCCAGCATGGACTGAAGTCTTTCTTCGGAGATTCCCCGGTCTTTGACTTTTTCAAAAAGCTGGCCTGCTGATTGATATTTATAGCTCATTTCCAGGGCCAACTCGGCTTCGTCCACCGTAAAAGCATCCCTTAACAAGCGACGCTCCACCCCGGACGCGGTGGCCGGAAACCCCACGGGCTGTTTATCCAGGTGTTTTTGCAGTTTTTTGTAAACCTTATGGGCTTCGGCGAAAATCCCCATTCCATCTTTTACCCGGCTTTTCAGCTGTTTCATTTTTGGATTCCTTATCCCGTTTTTTTCATTTCCCGGCCCTTTTCGTCCGCGTAAAGGGCCGCACCCAGAGCGCCCATGATTTGCGGATCAAAACCGTCCAGGGCTTTTAACGGGAGACCCAGCGCCTCCGAAAGGGCATTGAGAATATCCATTGACAAACTCGATCTTTTCCCGCCCGTAACCGGTGCCGACACAGTATTTTATGTCATCTTTTGATACCGGCAGACGCGAGCGCGCCTTCCATTACGGCATTTGCCGAATCCTGGGGCCGGGGTTTTGATTTGATGATATGGCTTTTGAGGTGAGGGAACCGACATCACATCCTGCAACGATATTCATAACAACCCCCTTATTTTGAAAAATTCGTCCAGACGTTGTCTGGTTGCCTCCCAGGACTCCACCCGGTCATCGAACGCATCGTCATACATAATGTGAATGGGATAACCGTGCTTTTCAATGTCCCTTGCGTACGGCTTCAACATTCCCCAGGTATTCCGGCAGCCCGGAGTGCCGTTGTATACAATGCAGTCCGCATCATACATTTTTGCGCAGGCCAGGGATTCCTCCAGCCACATGCCCTTTTTATCATAGGGCCCCCGGATGGACCGGACCATGGGCAGCCGGGCGTTCATCTGGGCAATGGAGTCCAGCATGGCCTCCGGTGTTGAGGTGTCGATGCCGTAGCTGGAACCCGGCATATTTTCGACATATTTATTGTTGTCCCTGAAATTCCGGGTCAGGATGGACCCGACGTGCGCGATTCCCCGTTCTTCAAAATAATTGTAAAACCTTACGTCCAGCGTGTAATGATCAATGTAGCACATGAACACGCGGAGCTTTTCTTCTCCGTTTTTAAGCCCTGTAATACCGGCAGCGACATTTTCCTTTGCGGCTTTCACCATGGATTCAAGTAGTTTGGTATACTCCGGGTGCCCTGAAAAGCAGAACCGGCCGGCATAGACCGCCAGATTGAACAAGGGCGGCACCGGCGTCGGTTTCAGCATGAGCATGTCTTCGAGATCGGCGATCATGGCGTCCTGTTTGTCGACCTCTTTGAGGACTTCGGCCAGCCGGTCGTAATCGAGCTTGCTGCCGGAATGCTGCTCCGCAAAATTTATCATTTCCTTGTAATCATCTACATGGTACTTCTGACTGCGGTCATCACCAATGCTGCTGGGGTAATTTAACTGAAAGTAGGGCTTGTCCATATAGGCGGACGCAAAGGCAAATGCATTGGCATTGGTGTCGCAGACACCGGGCGTGTCGCAGATCACAAAATCGATTTTTTCACTGAGCCCACTCAGGACCGCGCCCAGGGCTCCCCGTTGGGAGGAACAGGAGGTTTCCGGCATACCGACTTCGCAGCAGTAGTCCATATAGTCAAACATGCCCCTTTTCCAGACCATAGAGCCGATGGCCGTTAATATCTCAAACGTCACCGGCACAATGTCCATGGCATAGAGGATAACCGGCGAATTGCAGAAGGTCGTGGCGCAAATTTTTTTCCCCTGCGCTTTCGCGGTCAGTATGTTGTCATAATATTTGGCCAGCATCGCAAGCGTCTGGACACCGGGATCACCGGCATCGATAAATGACTTGGATACATTTTTATAATAGGGAATATACCGATAGGCGAGTTCGGTTTCTTTTTTCGTACCCAGGGGCACACTGGCTGCGGCCGCAAGTGTTTTTCCCATCAGCCAGTCATAATTGTATTCTTGTATCTCTGGTCTCATGTTTTTACTCCTTCAATGGCATCAAATTCCGTTTTTATTCCCTGCATGGAAATTTTCCTCCTTTAGCTGTTCTCAGTCGGGCGTGCCTGCTGTTTTGAAGGTTTCTCATTTTTCCAATGCCATCAGCGATATGCATCGTTCTTATCATTCATATAACTATAGAAACGACATAATGAAAAAATGAAGCAAATCCATAAATGATCAGCGCCGGAAGCGGAAAGAGAAATAAACCATGTAAAAAAACGCTGTCGCCAGCCATTAAGTCGACGGTCGACCGTCGACTTAATGATCCATCATAAAATTGTTTTTATACTAGGGTCAAGTGTTTTTCTAAACCCGGTCAATTTTTCTAAACGCTGTTTGCTGCAACGGGCGCAAGAGAGCTGCTGGAGAGGCTTAAGAATCTGATTTATCAATTTTAATTTAATTTGTTCGAGGAGAACCTGGGAATAAAGAAATAGGGCATCACGTCATTTTGATAATATGCCCCTGTGATCAAAGCAAGAGGATTTCTTCCTGAACCGCTCCCGCACCTTTAAATACCACATGGCGGCCCGGGTCGCCATGTCCGGCTTTTCTGCCGGGCCTTCGCCTTCCATGGACACCCCCTCCGGCTTTATCATCTTCGCGTCAGGACCGGACATCTCGGCGAACATCTTGAGCACCGTCTTCTTCACCATTCCCCGGAGCGGGATGTGGGAGATCATGCCGTACATGGCGGCGCCGCCCTTCGTTGCCATTGAATTGCGGGACAGGCGCCATCAGGGCCTCGCGTTCCGCGGCGGTCAGGGTCCGGCTCAGGGTGACCACCTCATTGAACCCAAGGGGAAAAACCTGAAAATCAACCTGGTCCGCCATCCCTCTTCTTCCGGGAAAACACATCCGGGCTTCTCTGATGGTCACCATGTCCGAGCCGGACAGCACCAATACCACATCTTCCAAAGCGCCGCTGTCGGCAAGGTATTTCACCCCCTCACCCCAGCTGCGGATATAGGTGACCTCATCTATTATGACAAAGCGCATCCCGGCGGGTCCGGCCGGCTGCAAATGGTCTCCTATCAGGCGAACCAGGGCATGCTGGTCGTCGATCAATTCCCCGCTGAAAAAGGCAATGGCATGGGGATGGACACCCCTTTTCAGAAGATGGGCCATCCATTGCTTGAGCAGGGTGGTTTTGCCGACCTGGTGGCCGCCGCTGACGGTGTAAATTCCGGGCAATTGAACCGGAAGCCGGTAGATCAGCGGAAAATCCCATACCATGGCCTGGCGGCTAAGGACCTTCAAATGCGGGTCCTGGAAAAAGAAATGGTCCGGGCTTTCCAGATGCAGGTTGTGCGGTGCAAAGCGAATATCCATGTCGTTCCCTGACTACTGAATAAATTTATTCAATGCATGTTGAATATATATTTATACTTCTGAAAAATGAAGAGAAAGGGTTTGCGGTGCTTAAGCTCAAGCTGCTCATTGCTATGGCGGGAAAGCGCTTCACGGAACGCCTTTCGTGTAAATGCCGAACGACTGGTGCCAAGTTGCTTTAGTACTCACCTAAATCGCTTCAAGGGATTCGACCACATAGCCGGGAAATTTTTTCTGAAATTTGCGGTCAAAACTGATTAATTTTTCGACATGGAGTTGCCTGGCCCTGTTGACGATCACCAGATCTGCAAAATCCCCGCCCTTTTTGTATTGTGCGACCGCGGCCCGGACGGCGGCCGGGTCGCTGGTGACAAACGTGTGGGTTTTTAACAGCGTCTCAAGAAAGGTAAAAATTTCCTGCCGCGTGCATTGGTAAGCCGATTCCAGGACCCAGACCGTCTTGATGAGCACTTCGGTCAAAATGATGATCCGGCCGGAATGTTTTTCCGTGTAAAGCACCATTTCTCTTATGATTTGCACCTGATCAGGGTCGTCTTCGATCAGCATCCGGACAAGGGCGTTGGTGTCAAAAGCGATCATTTTGCATTCCCTTTCCGGCGACGATTCTGAATCACGGTGTCCATTTCCTCTATGGTCACCGGCCGGGATCGTCTTTTATGGTTGAGCAGACCGAAAAGCGCACTGGCGGACTGACGTCTGCTCGAAATCAGCACCTTGCCGTTTTCAAGGGGAATAAATTCGATTCTATCTGACGCATCGACATCGAGAAACTCCCTGATTTTCCGGGGTATGGTTATCTGGCCTTTTGACGTGATTTTGCTGCTGATCATTACCGCCTCCCATGTTTTTCCCGTTGACAAAAATTCTTACTTTAAAGTAAGGATAGCATCATTTTTAATCATTTCAAATAAAAAATGGATTTGGTAAAAGCCGGAATCAAAAAATTTGAAAAATTCAACGGGGTACGGGGGTTAGGGCAACGGGGGGGCAAAAATGAACCCTTTTCTATCATTACACAATATGCCTGACCGGCAGGGCATGCAGGTTTTGTGCAAACGGCAACATGTCATTGCCATTGTAAATCAGGATGCCCCTCACAAATTTTTTCCCGAAATGTTCCCGCAAGACTTTCAGACCGGTGAAATCCCGGGGTAATATTGTGGCGGAGCACTTGATCTCAACGCCCACAACGTTGCCGCGTCGATCTTCCAGGACCACATCCACTTCCTGTCCGGCCTGTGATCGAAAATGATGGAGTCTCACGGGATCGGCTGCCCAGGACGCATGTTTCAATAATTCCAAAACGATATGATTTTCAAACAACCGTCCCGCGATTTCACCGTCCTTCTTGAGCCTGCTCGTATCCATTCCCAGCAGCCGGCAGGCCAGGCCGGTGTCCACCATGAACAGTTTCGGCGCTTTCACCAGGCGTTTTCCCAGATTCACAGCCCACGCGGGCAGTTCCTGTAAAAGAAAGGTCATTTTCAAAAGCGCGATGTAACGCGACAGTGTGCTGTTGGGAATGCCGCTGCTGCGGGAAATTTCAGACTGATTGTGTAAAGTGGCCGTCCGCCAGGCCAGCAACTGAAGCAGTCGCGGAACAGCAGCCAGATCCTGGATCTGCGCCAGATCCCGGATATCCCGGTCAAGGATTGTGGTAACGTAGGAATCAAACCATGCATTTCGGCGCCGGCCCTCTGCTCTTTGGAGCGGTTCGGGAAAACCACCGGCGACCACGCTTTCCATTACATCGATCGCACCTGCCGATTGACAATCGTGCGTCAATTTCTCACTGAAAAGAAGTTCCACGAGATTTGTATCATTGCCCCGGATTTCACTATTCGACAGAGGCCAGAGCGTGAGCACTTCCATTCTTCCCGCCAATGCATCCGCCACACGCGGGAGGGTCAGCACATCCGCCGATCCTGTCAACAGATAACGTCCGGGCGTCCGGTTGTTGTCCACGTCCTCCTTGATGGCCAGAAAAAGCGCCGGTACCCGCTGGGCTTCATCAATGACGACCGGCCTTTCGAGACCGGCAAGAAACCCCGTTGGATCAGCGCTTGCCGCTGAAAGGACGCCGGCATTGTCGAGGGTCACGTAGCGCGCTGGATATGCTCCTTCCGCAATCGTCCGGACGAGTGTACTCTTACCGCTCTGCCGTGCGCCGCGCAGGAATACCACGGGCGTATCGGCCAATGCATCTAGAATTTTCGGGGTGATATGTCGCTTAAACATGGGTGATTTTTTACCAGGAAGTGGTAAATTTGTCAAGAGGAGAAGAATGGCAATAATGTCTTTTTTAGCCCCAAAAAGTTCAATATAGGCCCCATATGAGGGGTATTTATGAATCTATGTTGTGTATTTATAGTTTGTTATCTTGGTCCGACCCCGTCTTACCCGTCTTCCGTCATAGTGTAATCATTGCAATTAATGCGCGAAGCATATATTTTGAAAAAAACCGTTAAAATAAAGAAGGCAGAACATGAAAGGTGTCAATGCAATGATCATTCGGGAAGATGCATGCCGGTTTTGGCTTGAATGCAATAAACAAAAGAAGCAGCGAGGTAAATGATGGCCAGACAGAATTTGAAAGGCGTCAAATTTGATCCGGATATATGCAGGGACTGCGATACCATCGATTGCCTTATGAAATGCCAGTACATCGATTTTCGCAATACGGCAGCAGCCCGGAGCGAGTGGGAAAAAATCAATGCGGGGGAATACAGCCGCGTGCTCGAGGAATGTCTGACCTGTTATGCCTGCCAGGAATATTGTCCTTATAACAACAACCCGTTTTATTTCCTGGTGGAACGCCAGGAGGCTCTGGGGATTCTGCCGGCGCCGCTGCCCATTGTAAAGGAGCAGTTAAAAATGATGGCCCCGAAAGGGCGCATCACCTCCCAAAGCGTTGCCGCCCCGGTAGTGAACATGTGCGCTTTTCCCATGCTTACCGGCTGCATTCGGGGCACGCTTTTTGAGGGCGCATCGGTCATCGTGGGCACTGATATCTTCTGCAACATCATGTGGCTGCATTTTGCCAAAAATTCCACTATCCGGGAACGGGTACCGCAGATGATCGGCAATATCATGGATTACTATCTGAAGCCCGCCGGCTTAACCGAAATGATCTGCTTCCACGATGAATGCTATGGCACGTATACGAGCGTGGCCGACGCCTACGGCATCGAAGTACCCTTTAAACCGGTGCACCTGTTTGATTTCCTCAATGGGCGCATAGATGAACTATCCGACCGTATCCGCCCCCTTAATGTGAAAATCGCCTATCAGCGCCCATGCTCCAATCGCCTCATCCCGGAAACCGATGCGGTCCTCGATACGATTTTCGAAAAAATCGGCGTCGAACGCGTGGAGCGGATCTACGACCGGGAGAATGCCCTTTGCTGCGGCGGGGTGCCGCGGGCTCAGCAGCGCGATGACGAAGCCGATGCGCTCGTTGAAAAAAACATCGACGATATGCTCGAAGCAGACGCCAAATACTGCGTTTTCAACTGCCCCTTCTGCATGGCAACGCTTGCCGAAGCCGTTGCTGAAAAGGGGCTGATGCCAATTCTGGTCAGCGATCTCGTACAAATGGCATTGGGGGAATAAAAAAAGAATTTTCGCTACAGCACCATTTACCCAACGGAGTCCACACCGATGGAACACATGATTGCAAAACTGGCAGAAATCGTCGGAAAGGCATATGTTTCCGGCGAACCTGAGGAGCGGTATCTTTATTCAAAAGACCCGGGCACGATGCCTGCCTCCGAACCCGATGCGGTGGTGATGCCCGGGAGCACCGATGAAGTCAGCAGGATCATGATCCTGGCCAATACAATGGGCATTCCGGTAGTCCCTATGGGAGGCGGACTGGTCCTCTCGGGCCTGACCCGTGCGCTCAAGGGCGGCATTATCCTGGACATGAAGCGAATGAACCGCATCGTCTCCGTCAACCCCATGAGCCGATACGCCGTAGTGGAGGCCGGGACTGCCGAAGGCATGCTGCAGGCATACCTGAAAAAGCATCACCCGGAACTGAAGCACTCCATGCCCGACGCGCCGCCCATTGCCACTGTTGCGGGCAACGTTACCATTCATGGATCCGGGCACCTGTCCGTGCTCGGGGGGTTTCATTCCGACATGCTCACCGGCATGGAAGTGGTGCTGCCTACCGGCAAGGTGGTTCGTACGGGCTCCTGCGGCGTATCGGAGGGGTGGTTTTCCCGCGCGCCGCTGCCGGATCTGTCCGGACTTTTCCTGGGATGGGCCGGCACCACCGGCGTGGTGACGCGCCTGGGCATCAAGCTTTATCCCAATTATGCCCACAACGACATGCTGATTTTCGTCTGTGAGGATGAAGAACTCATGCCCGATATATTGTCCCGCTTGACCGGCACCCAGGTTGCCGAGGACATGACGCCCTGGATGACGCCCAAGCCGGAGTGGGCCCAGGGCTTTTTCCACGTCAACATCGCCTACGGCGGCCACACGAAAGAGGAGCTTACCTTCAAGCGCAACCTGCTGCGGGCATCGGTCAGGCCCTATATGGACCAGAAAATCGCGGGGTTTCTGCCGCTGCCGGCGCCCCAGAAAAAACGGTTTTTGAACGTACCCTCTCCGGACCTGGCCCGGTTTGCCGATATTCGCAAAGGCGGCGGTTTTGAATACGTCGGGGCCATCATGCCCATCGAA
Organism: Desulfobacteraceae bacterium; assembly: GCA_003551985.1. The sequence continues at coordinate 27,319 of PUOB01000332.1, forward strand.
GCCTTTCCCCAAGCCTACCGTGCGGGAAAGGAGATCGCCCTGGAACAGGAGGTCGCCTGGTCGATGGGGGCGCGCATAATCGGGGCGGGGCATGCCATGATGTTTTTTTACGCTTATGCCTTCAACCGAGCGGATTCAGCCGACATGGAAAGCGCCATGCAAGCATTGGAACGGACCAATTCAGCCGTGCTTTCACTAGGCGGTATCCCATGGAAAGCCGAAGCCCCGGCCCAGCAGCAGATCCTTGCCCAAATGGATTCCAGCACCGTTTGGCTGATCAACCGGATCCGAATGACCCTGGATCCCAATCGCATCATGAATCCCGGCAACTGGGAGTAGAAACTTATGGAACACGAAGACATACTGCATCGCTGTTTTCGCTGCGGCTATTGCAAACTGCCGGCGAATTTCACCGATATTAATTGCCCGGCCTACCTGGCATACCGTTTCGAGACCTATTCACCGGGAGGCCGGATGTGGCTGCTGCGGGGCTGGCTGGACAAAGATATCCAGGGATCCATGCGCCTTGCCGAGATCATGTTCTCCTGCGCCGCTTGCGGAAACTGCGTTGCGCATTGCGCCATGCCGGATTTCAGGGACCGCCTGCTGCTGGCGTTGACCGCCGGCAAGGAAGCCCTGCTGGATGCCGGCCGGGTTCCGGCCGGGGTGCGCGACTACCTCACCCGGATGCAGGCCCACGGCAACGCCTACGGCAAACCGGCCAAAAAGCGTTCCGACTGGACCGTCGGAGATGCTGCATCGGGTGCCGATGATACCGTCGTCCCCGCCTTTTCAGACCAGGAGTACCTGTTTTATGCAGGGGATGTGGGGGCCTATGATCCACGCGGCGGGGAAATCGCCCGGTCGGTGGCCGGCATCCTCCGGAAAGCCGGTATTTCTCTGGGGGTGCTGACCGAAGGAGAATCAGATGACGGCAATGACGTCCGGGCCATGGGAGAAATTCTGCTTTTCCAGACGCTGGCGGAAAAAAATATCGAGGCGTTCCGTCATGCAGGCGTCCGGAAAATCATTACATTGTCGCCGCATTCCCTGAACACCTTTAAAAACGACTACCCGGCGCTGGGCGGCACATACCAGGTATTTCATTACACCCAGGTGCTGGCATTTGCCATGAATCGCCTTGAATTCAGGCCCGATGCGGCACTACCGCGGGTAACTTTCCATGATCCCTGCTACCTGGGCCGCCATAACCTGGATTACGAATCGTCCCGGATGGTGCTGCGGGCCATTCCCGGCCTCCAATTGACGGAAATGGCCAGGAACCGGCAAAACGCCCTTTGCTGCGGCGGCGGAGGCGGGAATTTCTTTACCGATATCCTGGGCGGCGCAGAGGAAAGTGCCGCACGGGCCCGGGTCATGGAAGCAATAGACACCGGTGCGGAGATTCTGGCTGTCTCATGCCCGGTGTGTGCCATCATGCTCGAAGACGCGGCAAAAAGCGCGGGCGCGGCCGAAGAAATCCGTATCATGGAAATCACGGAAGTCATCGGAGAAGCGCTGGCTTCTGTCAGCGGGGTCGGACCAAGCTAACCTCCTGCATTAAATCGATTTAAATCTAAAAAACAGGTATTTTTGCAGGCTATATCGCACTTTTTGAACCCAAAATGGGCGATATAACGGCTTTGTGCTTCTCGAATGCCATATCTGCCCTGGTATGAACTCAGACAGCTTTGCTCACGCCATGGCAATAATGTCTTTTTTAGCCCCAAAAAGTTCAATATAG